>JAZTZA010000279.1:0-1571 GCA_045637185.1 Acutalibacteraceae bacterium | reverse complement strand
CGGAGCGTTGCTTCAATAATTGAGCGCAATTCCTCTACTCCCTCGCCCTTTAAGGCGGAGAACGGAACAGCTTTATACTCGCCAAGGAACTTCAGTTCCTCAGCAAAGCCTGCCAAGCGCTTGTTGCGCTCGGTCTTGTTGAGCTTATCACTCTTGGTCAGAACAAGAATGAAGGGTATGCCCGCATCCTTGAGAAAGCCGAGCATCGTCATATCGTCCTTTGAGGGTGGATGACGCATATCCAAAAGCTGTACTACGAGCCGCAGGTTGCGTTCCGACTGAAAGTAACCCTCCATAAGATCCGACCAACGTCTTCTCTCGCTGTCCCCTACCTTTGCAAAGCCATAACCGGGCAGGTCGGCAAAACGCACCTCATCAAGCCTGAAGAAGTTGACGGTGACCGTCTTACCGGGAGTACTGCTCACCCTTGCGAGCGACTTGCGGTTCATCAGCTTGTTGAGCAAGGAGGACTTGCCGACGTTGGAGCGTCCGCTGAAGGCGATCTCGGGCAGATCCGAAGCAGGCAGCTGCTTAGAGGTGCCGTAAGCCGCCTCAAAGTAAACCTTGTTATAATTCATATTGACTCCTTAAACCAGTGCTTCTTTGAGCACGGTATCCATACTGTCGCAGATAACAAACCTGAGATTTTCGCGCACAACGGCATCGATCTCCTCAAGATCGGGAGCATTCTCCTCGGGGATAAGCACAGTCTTGACCCCTGCCTTATAGGCCGCCATCGTCTTTTCCTTAAGGCCACCTATGGCAAGCACACGGCCGCGCAGAGATATCTCGCCCGTCATAGCGACATCGTGACGAATGGGTCGTCCCGTCAATGCCGAAACGATCGCCGTTGCCATCGTAACGCCTGCCGATGGGCCGTCCTTTGGCACAGCCGCTTCGGTTGCGTGAATATGGATATCACGCGTTTTATAAAAGTCGGCATCGATATCAAGGTCGGCCGCCTTGCTTCTGACATAACCGATAGCAGTTTTCGCCGACTCCTTCATAACGTCTCCAAGAGAGCCTGTCAGCTCGATCTTTCCCGTACCGACAAGTGCGGCGGCTTCAAGACGCATAACTTCGCCGCCCACAGAGGTCCACGCAAGTCCGTTGACCAGTCCGACCTCATCCTTTTGATTGGAGACATCCTCTTTCCTGAATTTTCTGCAACCAAGGTAATCCTTCAGGCTGGACGGATTTATTGCAACCGACTCGGCCTTGCCCTCAACGATGCTGCAGGCGGCCTTGCGGCATAGGGATGCAATCCTGCGCTCGAGGGTTCTGACACCGCCCTCACGAGTATAGCTGTCGATAAGCTCGTATATTGCCGAATCGCTGATGCGAAAGGTCTTAGCGGTAAGGCCGTGCTTTTTGCGTTGTTTGGAAACGAGGTGCTTTTTGGCAATATTGAACTTTTCCTCGCGGGTGTAGCTTTGGAGCTCAATGACTTCCATTCGGTCAAACAGAGCCGAGGGTATCGCCGACGCATCGTTGGCCGTGGTGACAAAAAGCACCTTGCTCAGATCGTAGGGCATATCGACATAGTGATCCTGAAATGTGCGGTTCTGCTC
>JAZTZA010000278.1:0-2993 GCA_045637185.1 Acutalibacteraceae bacterium | reverse complement strand
CTGCTGGGTCATCGCCTCGATATCCTCAAGGGGAATATTCATCTTCTCAAGCATATCGTTGACCGGCTTGATGCCAAGGTCCTTCGCACATTGGATGCAATATCCCTCAAGGTTGGATTTTTCTCCCTCCACCCGAGTGACAAACACAACGGCAGGACGGGTCTTACACTTAAAACACAGTTTCATCATAGGATCCTACTCACATTTCTCAGAAGTTTCAGGCTGTTTTTTGTTACCGTCAAAATAAACGACGAGGTAATTGAAAAAGGAAAATACCAAACAGGCAACCGTCACCGACATAGCCGTTGTAAGCAAAATGTCAGGGATGACGTTGGTCAGCTCGCTGATGACAAATACCACCATCGTTGCGTAAAGGATAACGGTGGTCATCTTGCCCCACCAACGCGCGTAAGGGGTCGCGTTGCCCTGCTTTACGAAGAGTACAGCACCGATAAGGGTAAGCAGCTCCTTTGCAAATATGACGGCGGCAACGGGAATCAGTATTGCGTGATGCCACGCGAGGCAGACGATAACGGTAAACTGGGTCAGTTTATCGGCGATGGGGTCAAGTATCTTGCCCACGTCGGTTATCATATTAAATTTGCGCGCGATAAATCCGTCTACCACGTCGGTCAATCCCGACGCCACGAGCAAAATAATGGTCAGCATATAATTGCCCTTGAAATAGGCGGCAACGACAATTGGAATCATAATTATTCGTATGATCGAAAGAATGTTTGGAATTGTAAAGATCTTTTTCATATAAACTTCTCCATCATTTTACACGTCTACATTAATGTACACAAACGAACAAACAAGGTAGTCTTTTCAATATCACTCTGGGTAATGCCGAACAGTCCTTCGCTTGTCAGACCGATAAGCAAGCATATCAGATTGGCAACGAAAAAGGCAATCGCGACGCCCTTAAGTCCACCCGCAACTCCTCCAAGGATTGAATTCAACTTTCCGACCAGGGGCAGCGCCTTTGCGACCGAATTGCACAGCTTTGCAAGCAGACGAACGGCAACTATGCCGATCATAAACATCAACGCGACGAAAACGAGCCTGATAAGCGACTGTATCGGGGGTGCGAGGGCATCGGCGATATGCACCGACAGGGTCTGAGAGGTATTGTCAGCCTGTGTGTCGAGGGCATCCTTTACAGAATCGGCGGTTATGTCGTATCGGTCAAGCAGCTGGAGTATGCCCTCAGGCATCTTTTCGAACACCGCGTCAATAGACGGGTCCACGCTGCTTGTTGTAGATTCGCTTACCGATTCGGCAACCGATTGCTCAATACTTCCCCTGAAAACGCCGTCATAGACCGCTTCGGAAATCGGCGTTGCCACAGAGGTGGCAATCAAAAGGACAAGGACGTATCCGACAAGTTCAATTGCTGTGCGGACAAATCCTCGCTTTATACCCATTACAACGCCTAAGACTATCAGGGTCAACACAACAAGGTCTAATATCAAACTCATATTCTCACACTCCTACACTAAATAATCTATGCAAGAATTATTCGTAATAAACAAGCTTCATATCGGAGGTGGTCATCAAGCCGTTACCTCTCGGCGCGAGATAGGTATAATCATACCCGATCTCAAAGGACTTAATGAATTCTCCGTCCAGACCGTAAACCTCAACCAAGTTGTTGGTAAGTGTGTAAATCTTTTCTTTTCCGACCCTTATCTGCGAAAAGCCAGAATTTAGAGTGAGTTTTGCTTCCTCTGATCCATCTTTATTTAGAAGGGCGACCGATATATCCTTGCCAGAGTCGGAGTTGTAGGCGATAAGCAGGTGCTTTCCGCCTTCACCGGTGACAAAGGAGATGTTTGAATACTCATAGGAAATTCGCTCGCCGCCGTCCCACTTCATACTAAGCACGGTGTCGGCTGAGGTCAAATAGAGCCTGTTTTTAATGCAGGCGGCGGTAACGATCATACTGCCGTTTACCTTTTCCTCGGTGATCTTGGTGCCCGATTTGACATCGTATATACATATCTTTGAGACAAAGGTACCGTTATCCGAGCTTATCCTGACGATGCAAACGTTTTTGCCGTTGGGACTAAGTTTGACGCAACTGACCGTCTCGCTCGTGAAGGAGCTTTTAAAGACGGGGTTAAATCTCCTGTCGTAGACGGTAACGGTGGTAGCATACTCAGCGTCATTGAGAGCGACAGCGGTATATCCGCAGTCGGAAATGTCAGCGGTGAGTATCTCCTGCTCAAATTCAACGTTGGCTATATTGTTACCCAAATTATCAACACGCAGCTTGTGGTTGCCCCTGTCGTAAAGCAGGGTGCGTGCCGCAGACACATCAAGCACGGGTGAAAGATATCCGTGCTGAACCGAGGTGACCTCCTTGCCCGATGAATTGTAGGCATACATATAGGCATCGGTCAGGACGTAGGAACGGCTTGAGTAGGTATAGAGTCCGCAGACCGAGTCATCGTTAAGGGTTACAGGAAAGCTGCCGCTTCCTATCAGAGAAATGCAGTTTTGCGACCATTCAAAAATACCCGTAGGCGATAATATATGAATGAGCAGGACTGCCGCAACTAAAAGTGCAATAAAGCCTGTGAAAATACGAGAGCGTATGTTGGCCATTTTGCGCTGTTTGGCGGTACCTTTGACCACCTTGAATTTTGTCTGAGGTTTCGGCTCGGCCTTGCGCTTCTGGGGCTTTGCCTCCTCCTTCATTGTGCGGCGGCGCTTTTTTGTGTTGGGAGCCATTTCGATGTTTTTGGCGGCAGGAGCGGCCTTGGGATCCTGCTTTTGATGGATCTTGACACGCCTGTTCTTCTTTTTGAAAGCCATTACATCAACTCCTCATCATAAAACACTCGGTCTAAGCACAGTCCCTTTGCGGCGGCTGTCCGACCTGCTTGCTCCCTCTTTCCTGTATCGAGGGCGGTTTTTATATCCTCGGCTGAGAGCCTGCCCTCCGAAACTTCGAGCAGGGTGCCGACCATTATACGCACCATATTGTA
>JAZTZA010000277.1:0-4076 GCA_045637185.1 Acutalibacteraceae bacterium | reverse complement strand
GCAAAGCGGGCAAGGTCGATGACATGTCCGTCGATGGGGGTCATATCGATCTTGAAGTCGCCGGTGTGGACGAAGAGTCCCGCAGGACAGCGAATCGCCATAGCAACCGCATCGGGAATGGAATGGTTGACGTGGATGAATTCCACGCTGAAGCAGCCTGCGCGGATGACGTCGCCCGGCTTGCGAACGTTCAGCTTGACGTTCGAGAGTTTGTGCTCCTTGAGCTTGCCCTCGATAAGACCGAGGGTCAGCCTTGTGCCGTATATCTCGACGTTCAGCTCCTTGAGCAGATAGGGAATGGCACCGATGTGGTCCTCGTGTCCGTGGGTAACGAAGAGGCCGCGTATCCTGTCCTTATTCTTGAGAATGTAGGTGAAGTCGGGGATGACGATGTCGATTCCCGGCATATCTTCGTCGGGGAAGGACATTCCGCAATCGACGAGGATGATGTCGTCTCCGCACTCGTAGACGGTCAGGTTCTTGCCGATCTCCTCGAGGCCGCCCAAGGGGATGACCCTCAGGGGCTTGACCTGTACGGGCGGCTTGCCTGTACGTGACTTTCCACCCGACTGACGAGGCTTGCCGGTCGGCTTCTTGGCAGGGGTGCGAGGCTTACGCTTTCCCTCTGCGGCGAGGGCCTCGTTGGAGGGTTGCTTGTTAAGGTTATGGTTATTCTTGGTTTGTTCGGTTTTCTGAGCCATAAATATAAATACTCCGTTTCCGGCGGTGGTGTTTTTCGTTCCGCCACATCAAAAATTAAATAAGGATTTTTTATTTCCTCTATGTATCCCGTTGTCATCTTCAAACGGGTAGCTTCCTGTTAAAAACGTCCTGTTTTTCGGTCGAGTAGGACAAATTCCGCCTACTACTCCACAATATCTTATTGTAATTTATTATTATATAGTATATTTACACCTTTGTCAAGGTCGATGCCCTACCGAAAGGAGTTCTCGACATCGCACAAAATTAGCATTGCCCGCACAGGAAAGATTTAATCGGCATATATGCCTTTTCGGGCGAAAAAACTATACCGAGAAAGGAGAGATCGGTATGGAAAAACGCAATTCTGACAAACCCAAGATCCCTATGAGCGCAACCGTCGCCTCGATAGTTCACACACCGCCCAGCAAGTTTGACCCGCAGGGTATGTATACGGGCAAGCCAATGGACGAAACCGAACAGCCTAAGCAGGACGAGGACGACCTTTAGAGCGCTGAAAATTCCTGTTGAATTAACTTAGGTCGGGCTGTATAATGAAATCAAGAAACAAATGTAACGGGAGCATTGGTTATGGTTTCAAGGATATACAGTCTTGGCTTATTCGGAATGGATGCTTTTACGGTTGAGGTAGAGGCAGACCTGTCGCAAGGTCTGCCCTGCTTCGACATTGTTGGTCTGCCCGACACCTCGGTAAAGGAGTCGCGCGACCGCGTGCGTGCCGCCTTCAAAAACTGCGGCTTTAAGTTTCCTGTCAGCCGAATCACCCTCAACCTTGCCCCTGCCGACGTGCGAAAGGAAGGCCCTCTTTACGACCTGCCCATTCTGACCGCACTGCTCTGCGCGAGCGGCCAACTGCCCGTTCAATGCGGCGATTCCGCCTTTGCAGGTGAGTTGTCCCTTTCGGGCAATATCAGGGCGGTCAACGGCTCTCTTGCGATGGCCATCCACGCAAAGCAAGCGGGCTTCAAGCGCTTCTTCCTGCCTGCCGTAAACGCGGCGGAGGCATCGGTGGTCGACGGCATCGAAATATTGCCGGTCGAGAACGTAAAGCAGCTTGTCAGGCACCTTACGGGCGAGGAGCTTATCTCCCCTGCCAAGCCCGAGGACTACCCCTTCAGAGAGCAGGAGCAATACCTCGATTTCTGCGACGTAAAGGGTCAGCACCTCGCCAAAAAGGCACTCGAAGTTGCCGCCGCAGGAAGCCATAATCTGCTGCTTATCGGCCCTCCCGGCTCGGGCAAAAGTATGCTCGCAAAGCGTGTGCCCGGTATACTGCCCGAGATGTCCTTCGAGGAGCAGATAGAGACCACAAAAATACATTCCATCGCGGGTATTATGCCCGAGGGTGTCCCCCTTATTACCAAGCGCCCCTTCCGTTCGCCCCATCACACAGTATCACCGGCCGGCCTGTCGGGCGGCGGCACCGTTCCTAAGCCGGGCGAGATATCTATGGCCCACAACGGCGTCCTTTTCCTCGATGAGTTGCCCGAATTTTCGAGGCACACCCTTGAGGTGCTCCGTCAGCCCCTTGAGGACGGCAGGGTCAACATAACCCGTGTCGCAGGCACGCTTACCTACGACTGCTCGTTTATGCTTATCGCCGCTATGAACCCCTGCCCCTGCGGCTACTACGGTCATCCGACCCATCCCTGCACCTGCTCGCAAAAGACGGTGTCAGCCTATCTTAACCGCGTTTCAGGGCCGATGCTCGACCGGCTCGATCTGCACATCGAGGTGCCACCCGTCGATTTCGAGGCCCTTTCGGGCAACGAGCAGTCGGAGACCTCTGCGCAGATACGTCAGCGCGTAAACGCGGCGCGAAAACTTCAGCAACAACGATACGAGGGCACAGGGATATCCTGCAACGCGCGACTTACCTCGGCGATGATACGGGAGCATTGTTTACTTACCGAAGGCTCTACTCAGGCGCTTAAATCGGCCTTTGAGCGACTCAATATGTCGGCGCGCGCCTATGACCGCGTACTCAAGGTGGCGCGCACGGTGGCCGACCTCGACAACAGCGAGGTCATTCAGACCGCCCACGTGATGCAGGCTATTCAGCTTCGCAGTCTTGACCGCAAGTATTGGGGAGGCGAATAATTTGGATAAAAAACGCGTGCTTGTCGCGATGAGCGGCGGCGTTGACTCCTCGGCCGCGGCGGCAGTTTTACTCGAAAGAGGCTACGAGGTCGAGGGCGCGATGATGCTTCTTTCCCCCGATATGAACGAGGGCTCGGTCGAGGATGCGAGAAAGGTTGCCGACAGACTCGGCATCAAGTTTCACCTTTTCGACCTGCGCGACCGCTTTGCAACAGACGTTATCGAGCCCTTTTGCGATATGTACCTGCAGGGAAAGACGCCAAATCCTTGCGTCATATGTAATAAGCATATAAAATTCGGCGCATTTTTAGACCGTGCGCTCGAAATGGGCTTTGACCTGATCGCGACCGGCCACTATGCCGACATAAAATGCGAAAAGGGTGTCTACCGCCTTTGCCGTACACAAAGCGACAAGGACCAGACCTACGTCCTGTTTAATATGACCCAACACATTCTGGCCCACACCCTCTTCCCTCTTGCCGAAATTTCGGACAAGAGTGTTGTGCGGAAAATTGCCGCCGACCTCGGCCTTGAGGTGTCGGACAAGCCCGACAGTCAAGAGATATGCTTCGTGCCCGACAAGGACCACGCGAGGTTTATCACCGAGCGCAGAGGCGACCTATCGGTCGAGGGCGACTTCGTCGACCTTGACGGCAAACCGCTCGGCCGTCACAAAGGGCTCATCAATTACACCGTCGGGCAGAGAAAGGGGCTGGGCATCAGCTTCGGCGAGCCTCGGTTTGTCACCCGACTCGATGCCGAAAACAACCGCGTAGTTCTTGGCAAAAACGAGGACTGCTTCTCCCCTGCTTTAATGGCCGAGCAGATGAATTACATCTCGGGCACTGCGCCGAGCGAGCCGCTCAGGCTTACCGCAAAGGTGAGATACAGCGCAAAGGACGTGCCCGTCACCCTCTATCCCGACAAGGACAGGGCTCGGATAGTTTTTGACCGACCCGAGCGCGCCATAACGGCGGGTCAGGCGGTTGTCTTATACCGCGATGACGAGGTCATCGGAGGCGGCAGTATAGTCTGTGCCTGTGATGAATAAAAATGATAAAAGAACTCCCTTTGCTTGAGGCGTAAGGTCGTTAGCGAAGTTTTATTCTAACGCAGAAAAACAAAGCGAGTTAGAAGAACCAGCAACGCATTTGTATGTACAAATACAGTTAGGCAGTAGCCAAAACCCACTTACTAACAGAAAAGAGAAGATTCGTATGTTGCAACGAGTCTTCTCTTTCTTTTTGTCTGTTAAG
>JAZTZA010000276.1:0-2702 GCA_045637185.1 Acutalibacteraceae bacterium | reverse complement strand
TTTTGGATATGCGTCATCCACCCTCAAAGGACGATATGACGATGCTCGGCTTTCTCAAGGATGCGGGCATACCCTTCATCCTTGTTCTGACCAAGAGTGACAAGCTCAACAAGACCGAGCGCAACAAGCGCTTGGCAGGCTTTGCTGAGGAACTTAAATTCCTCGGTGAGTATAAAGCGGTTCCGTTCTCCGCCTTAAAGGGCGAGGGAGTAGAGGAATTGCGCTCAATTATTGAAGCAACGCTCCGCGACTGACGGGAGGAAAAACTGTGGAAAACTATTCGGTAAATGAAAAAGGACACTTGACCATAGGCGGTGTTGACTGTCTTGAGCTTATTAAGGAATTCGGCTCGCCGCTCTATGTCTTTGACGAGGATATGATACGTCGCAACTGTGCTGAATTCCGCGAGTCGATAGATGAGAACTACGATTCAAACGGACTCTGCCTCTATGCGTCGAAGGCTTTTTGCTGTAAGGAGATGTGCCGCATCATAGCCGACGAAAAATGCGGCTTGGACGTCGTTTCGGGCGGCGAGATATATACCGCTTGGAAGGCCGATTTCCCGATGGAAAAGGTCGTCTTTCACGGCAATAATAAGACTCTGCAGGAGCTTGAACTTGCGGTCCGTAGCGGTGTCGGCAGAATCGTTATCGACAACATAAACGAATTGCACACCCTTGAGGATGTCTGCCGCCGTATCGACAGACAGGTCAAGGTCTACCTGCGTATAAAGCCGGGCATCGATGCCCACACCCACGACTTTATCCGCACGGGCCAGATTGATTCGAAATTCGGCTTTGCCCTTGAGACCAAGGAGGCCTTGCAGGCGGTCGAGCAGACTATGCTCTGCGAGCATCTGACCCTCGCAGGTCTGCACTGCCACATCGGCTCACAGATCTTCGAGCTTGATCCTTTCACCCTTGCCGCAGAGGTAATGGTAGGGTTTATGGCTGAGATACGCGATAAGTTCGGTGTTGCCATTGGGGAACTTGACCTTGGCGGCGGCTTCGGCATCAGGTATACCGAGAAGGACAAGCCGCTTCCGTACCGCGACTTTATGAAGCCTGTTTCCGCGACCGTAAAGCGCCTTTGCGCTCAGCTTAATTTCCCCGTGCCGAAGGTTATGATAGAGCCGGGTCGTGCCATTGTAGGCCCTGCAGGAATGACCCTTTATACCGTTGGCTCGGTCAAGGAGATTCCGGGAATCCGCACCTACGTCTCGGTTGATGGCGGAATGGGCGACAATCCTCGTTACATTCTCTACGGAGCAGAGTACGAGGCGGTCATCGCTAACAAGGCAGGCCTTGAAAAGACCCAGACCATCACCCTCGCAGGAAAATATTGCGAGAGCGGTGACCTTATCGGTGAGAATATGCCGATTCAGCCCGTCGAGGCAGGGGATATCCTTGCGGTGCTTGCAACGGGTGCCTACAACTACTCGATGTCGAGCAACTATAACCGTATGCCGCGACTGCCTGTAATTATGGTGCGCGACGGCAAGGCGCGCGTCATCATTCGTCGCGAGACCTACGAGGACCTGATCGAGTTAGACCTTTAATTTGCCCTCGCAAAAAGGGGGACAAATTGGTTAAAATTCCATTGGGTTAGGATTATAGATTTGTTAATCGTAACTAAATATGAAAAATATGGTTAAATTTATAACAAATTTGTTGCAAAACCAATTAAATTGGGTTACAATATTAAAAGAATTTTAATTTGGAGGTAATTCAAATGGCAGTAAAAGTAGCTATCAACGGTTTTGGCCGTATCGGCCGTCTCGCTTTCAGACAGATGTTCAATGCTGAGGGCTATGAGATCGTCGCCATCAACGACCTGACCAACCCCACCATGCTCGCTCATCTTCTTAAGTACGATTCCGCTCAGGGCAGATATGCTCTGGCTGATACCGTTTCTGCAGACGACGAGGCCGGCACCATCACTGTTGACGGAAAGACTATGAAGATCTACGCTGAGAAGAACGCCGCTGATCTTCCTTGGGGCGAACTCGGTGTTGACGTAGTTCTCGAGTGCACCGGTTTCTATTGCTCTAAGGAGAAGTCTCAGGCTCACATCGATGCAGGCGCTAAGAAGGTCGTTATCTCTGCTCCCGCAGGTAAGGATCTGCCCACCATCGTTTACAGCGTTAACGAGAAGACTCTTACCAAAGAGGATAACATCATCTCCGCTCCTTCCTGCACCCCCAACTGCTTGGCTCCTATGGCTAAGGCTCTTAACGACTATCCTCCCATCCAGAGCGGTATCATGACCACCGTTCACGCCTTCACCGGCGACCAGATGGTTCTTGACGGTCCTCACCGCAAGGGTGACCTCCGCCGCGCTCGTGCCGCTGCTGTTAACATCGTTCCTAACTCCACCGGCGCTGCTAAGGCTATCGGTCTGGTTATCCCCGAACTCAACGGCAAGCTCATCGGCTCTGCTCAGCGTGTTCCCGTTCCGACCGGTTCTACCACCCTCCTTGTTGCCGTTGTTAAGGGCAAGGACATCACCAAGGAAGGCGTCAACGCCGCTATGAAGGCTGCTTCTTCTGAGTCCTTCGGTTACACCGGGGAGGAGCTCGTTTCTTCCGATATCATCGGCATCCGTTACGGCTCTCTCTTTGACGCTACTCAGACTATGGTTGCTAAGATCGACGACGATACCTATCAGGTAGAGGTCGGTTCTTGGTACGACAACGAGAACTC
>JAZTZA010000275.1:0-20797 GCA_045637185.1 Acutalibacteraceae bacterium | reverse complement strand
CGGCGCTGACCGATTGAGTGCTGATGAGGGCGATGTCGGTGAAATCGGTGTTAATTTTTTCGATGCGCTCGCTGTCGCTACCCCCAAAGGTGAGGGTGAAGGAGGCAGGCAGGGCGGTGAATTTGCCAACGTACTCGCCGTTGCGTGCAAACTTTATGGTCGACTCGGTCCATTTTGACAGGGCGAAGGGCCCGTTGGACATTGTAAGGGCTTGGGTCATACAGTAACGGCCGCCCGCCTTTTCAAAAAGCTCGCGGTCGCAGGGCATCGCCATCGCGTGCGTGAGGGTCTCGAGCAGGTCGTTGTCGGGTTGGTGCAGCTCGATTACAAGCCGTCCGTCCCCGTCGACCCTGATGCCGAGGGTCTCTTCGGAAACGGCACCCGAATGGACCTCGGCGCTGTTTTTGATACTGTAGAGCAGACCTGCATCGGGGCAGAGGGTCTCGGGTCGCAGGGCACGAATGAGTCCGAAACGGAAATCTTCGGCTTCAAGGGCGCTCCCGTCCGACCATTTGAGCCCCTTTTTCAAGGTAAAGGTGTAGGTCAGCCCGTCCTCCGACACCGAATACTTCTCGCAGGCGGCAGGCACGACCTTGCCTGCATCGATGCGGAACAGCCCCTCGAAGCAGTTGCGAACTATCAGCAATTCCTCGTCGGTGTAGGCAAGCTGAGGGTCGAGGTTGGTGGGCATACTGTTGAGGTTGATGCGGATGTTTTTGTCGGCGGTCGAGTTGTCGGAATTGCAACCGGTACAACCTAAAATAAGCACCGCGCAGAGCGTTACTGCGATAATTCGAATAAAACCTTTCATACTCCGCATCCTTTCGTAAATTTTGCAACTTCGGTAAAAAACAAAATCTGTCAGCGCAAGCGACAGATTCTGTCTTGAGTTTATAAACTATTCCTTGGTCACCAAAACGCCCTTTTTGGCGGCCGATGCCTCGCGCATTGCCTGACGCTCCTTCTTGGTGGGACGGCGGATGTTATCCTGCACCACCTCTTCAGGCGGGGTGAGCAGACGTTCGGGGTGCTTGAGCAGACGGGCAAGCTGGCGCATAGCGGTGGCGTAATAAAATCCGTCGCAAACACGCTCGTCGGCCACTATCTTCATACCCATATAACGCTTCGTGACCACGTTGCCCTGCGCGTCGACCTCGTACTTGGTCTCCTTCTTGCCGATGGCAACGAAGGCAGAGCAGGTGCCGAACTCATACAGGTGGTGGAAGATGGGCCCGATTCCGCAGGAGCCGAGGTCGGTTATGAACATACTGGAATGGAAGGGGCTGACGTGGTTGATGAACTTGGGCATAAGACCGATCTTGTCAAGATTGCGCATCAGGTCGACGAAGCCCGCCTTTATAAAGGTGGGAACGAGTCCCAGCGCCCTTGCGAAAACGTCGGTGTCGTTGCCCTCGACCTGCTTTTCATACACCTCTTCGCGAATGGCACGCTCCGCCTTTGCGACAACGTCGTAGAGGGTGTCCTCCGGCTCAAACTCGGGTTTGATGGTGGTCTCCTCGCTGTCGATCGACATGGAACGCTTGCAGGCAAGAGAGATTATCATATTGTTATGCGCGTAAAGCTTTTTGCCCGCGATGAAGCGGTTGAGCTGGGGCATTTGGGACATAACGCGTACCAAAGCCGCCATAAATATATGAAGCATACGCAGGTCGGGCATATCGGTCTTGCGATGCTCGCGAACAAATTTCTCCAGCTCGGTGATATCGATCTCGTGGTCAAAAAAGACCTGCGAATCGAGCCTTGTGCGCATTATGGACGGTACGATCTGATATATCGGGTCGATGTCGCGGATGCGGTATCCGTCGTATCGATCGCCGAACCTTCTTTTAGGTTTATTCATCAAAATTCTCCTCAAAACGACCAAATTTGCTAAGATAAATATAGTACATTTTATAATGTTTGTCAATAAAAATGTATTGACAAACTCTGTCATAGGGTTTATAATACAAAAGTCTGTAAAGGTAAATGCCTTTACACCTGTTGCGTGCGGAGGTGACCTGCGTTGGCGAAGAATCTCGAGTTCTCAATATTGCTTGACACCTACGGCGAACTGCTGACCGACAAGCAGCGCATTATTACGGGTCACTATTATGACGATGATCTCTCTCTGGCCGAGATTGCCGAGAATGAGGGGGTCACGCGTCAGGCGGTGCGTGACGTTATACACCGCACCGAGCTTCAGCTTGCCGCCTTTGAGGAGCGGCTGGGCTTGGCCGAAAGGGCGAGGCGAACGGCCGACACCCTGCAGCAGCTCAAGGATATCGCGTCGCAGGAGGACAGCCCCTTGGCTGACGAGGTCTGCCGACGCTGTGATATGTTGATCAAGGAATGGACGAAGGAGGGGTAACGCGTGGCGTTTGAGGGACTTTCCGATAAATTGAGTGCGGCTTTCAAGCGACTGCGTTCCAAGGGTCGTCTTAACGAAGCCGACGTCAAGGAGGCTATGCGAGAGGTGCGTCTTGCCCTGCTCGAAGCCGACGTAAACTATAAGATCGCCAAGGAGTTTACCGCCACCGTAACCGAGAAGTGTGTCGGTGAGCGGGTTATGGAGAGCCTGACCCCCGGACAGATGGTTGTCAAGGTGGTCAACGAAGAGCTAACCGCGCTTATGGGCGGCGAGCACGTGCGTCTCAATACTGCGTCAAAGCTGCCGACCGTCATTCTGATGTGCGGACTTCAGGGCTCGGGTAAAACCACCCACAGCGGAAAGCTCGCCCTGATGCTCAAGAATAAGGGATACCGTCCTCTGCTTGTCGCGGGAGATATCTACCGACCTGCCGCCATCGACCAGCTTAAGATAATCGGCGAGAAGATCGGCGTACCCGTTTTTGAGAAGGGTACCCAAAAGCCCGAGATCACCGCAAAGCAGGCTATTGCCCACGCGCGTGACCACGGCAACGACTACGTCATCGTGGATACGGCAGGACGACTGCATATCGACGAGGAGCTGATGAAGGAGCTCGAGCGCGTCAAGAAGGCGGTCGACCCCGACGAGATCATCCTTGTCGTTGACTCAATGACGGGTCAGGATGCGGTCAACGTAGCCAAATCCTTTAACGAGCTGTTGGAGATCGACAGCGTCCTGCTGACCAAGCTCGACGGCGATACGAGGGGCGGTGCGGCACTTTCGGTCCGCGCTGTCACCGGCAAACCCATCAAGTTCGTCGGTACGGGCGAGAAGATGGGCGACCTTGAGGAGTTCCATCCTTCCCGTATGGCGTCGCGAATTCTCGGAATGGGCGACGTGCTCAGCCTTATCGAAAAGGCGGAGCAGGCTCTCGACGAGAAGCAGGCCGAGCAGATGGCTAAAAAGCTGTCCGACAATACTTTTGATCTTAACGACCTTTTGGCACAGTTTCAGGAGGTCAAGAAGATGGGACCGCTCAAGCAGGTGCTTTCGATGATACCCGGTATGGATAAGCAGCTTCGCGATGTTGATATCGACGACCGACAGATGCTTCGCGTCGAGTCGATAATATATTCTATGACCGACAAGGAGCGTCGCAGACCTGATATTCTCAACGCATCCCGCAAGCGCAGGATCGCCGCGGGAAGCGGTGTCAAGGTCGAGGACGTCAACCGCCTGCTTAAGCAGTATGAGCAGATGAAAAAGATGTTCAAGCAGATGAACAACGGCTCTAAGAAGCGTCACGGCTTCAACGGCTTCGGCGGTATGATGCCGCCGGGTATGAAATTCTGATATTTGCTTTGGTAGAACCCAAGGATCAAATATAAATCTAACATAGGAGGTGCAGTTAAATGGCAGTAAAGATCAGACTTCGCAGAATGGGAGCTAAGAAGGCCCCTTTTTACCGTGTAGTTGTAGCGGATTCCCGTTATCCGCGCGACGGCCGTTTCATTGAGGAGGTAGGTTACTACAATCCCCTGAAGAATCCGGCTGAGGTCAAGGTAGACGCTGAGGCGGTAAAGAAGTGGATCGGCAACGGCGCTCAGCCCACCGATACCGTAAAGGCTCTGCTCAAGAAGGAAGGCATCCTTTAAGGAGGACCAAATGGAAGAATTGCTCTTAACCATCGTGCGCGGATTGGTGCGCGATCCTGAAGCGGCAAGTGTTACCGTTGACCAGCCCCACGCCGACGGCACCGTGGTGTATCATCTCCACGTTGCGCCCGAGGATATGGGCCGCGTTATCGGCAAGCAGGGCCGCATCGCAAAGGAGATCCGTTCGGTCATGCGTTCGGTCGCTAACCGCGACGGCTCCAAAATAATGGTCGAGATCGACGACTGATACCGAAGGAGTTTTTCCTTCGTAAAAGGCAACTGTACCAAAAAAGGTGCGGTTGTTTTTTTATTTTGTTTTTGGGGCTTGGCAGGAGGGCTCGGTTTGGTGTATAATAGGTAAAACGAACAGGGAGGGACAGACCGTGGAATATGCCGTTATCGGACTGCTGATACTGATTGCGATACTGCTTATAGTATTGCTTGTGCGAAGCTTCAAGGGCTCTCAGAGCCGGCTTGAACAGTTGCGCGCAAAGGAGAGGCACGACGACCTGTCCAACGCCGTGCGGCTCGGCAACGAGCGCATCATCGACAATATCTCGCGCAATAACGAGAGGGTGCTGCAGTGGCAGACCGAGCAGAGTGAAAACATACGCCGCACCCTGACCGAGAACATTTCTAAGCTGCAGGAAAGCAACGAGCAAAGGCTTGAGCAGATGCGCCGCACCGTTGATGAAAAGCTTGACGAGACCCTTACAAAGCGGCTCGACACCAGTTTTCAGACCGTCACCGAACAGCTTGTCAAGGTCTATCAGGCCCTCGGCGAGATGAAGGACCTATCCTCAGGGGTCTCCGACCTTCAGCGCCTGCTCACTAACGTCAAGGCAAGGGGCACTTGGGCGGAGGTTCAGCTCGGCGAGATTCTCGAGCAGTTTCTGACCGCCGACCAGTTCGTGCGAAACGCATCCATTCGTAACAATCGCGAAATGGTCGAATATGCCGTCCTTATTCCGTCGCGCGACGGGGACGGGGTGCGACACCTTCTGCCGATAGATTCAAAATTCCCCCTCGACACCTACGAGCATATCCAGCAGGCCGCCGCACAGGGCAAGCCCGAGCTTGTCGAGGAAGCCTGCAAGGCGCTTGAAAGCACCGTTCGGCAACAGGCGAGAAAGATATCGGAGCTTTATATCGACGTGCCCACTACCACCGATTTCGCCATTTTGTTTTTGGCGACCGAGGGGCTTTATGCCGAGGTCTTGCGCCGTCCGGGACTCTGCGAGGATATACAGAATAAGTACCGCGTAATGATCTGCGGACCCACGACCATAGCCGCATTTTTATCCACCGTCAAGGTGGGATTTCGCACCCTCGCGCTCGACCGACAGGCTTCTGAGGTGTGGAAGGTGCTCAGTGCCACCCGTCAGCAGTACGAGAAGTTTACCGACGTCCTCGGCAAAGCCAAAAGGAAGATCGACGAGGCGGGCCGCGCCATCGAGGACGCGCAGAGCAGGAACTATCAGATCAGCAAGCGGCTCAAGAAGGTGGACACCCTGCCTGCATCTGAGGCGGAGCGTCTGCTGGGGATAAACGAAGCGGAATTTGCCGATGAGGCAGAAGGATCCGAAGGGATGATGGATGAATGAAACAGCGTTATCTTGAAACGGGAGAGATAGTCGGCACCCACGGAGTAAGGGGCGAGATGCGTCTCTATCCTTGGTGCGATTCGCCCGATTTTCTGAGCGGAATAAAGCGCCTCTACCTTGATAAAGAGGGGAAAGCCGTTCTCGACGTAGTAAGCGCGCGCGTGCACGGCACCTTGGTGCTTATAAAGGTCAAGGGGGTGGACGACATCCCTGCGGCTGAGCGGCTTCGCGGTAAAACCGTCTACCTCGACCGCAAGGATGCAAGGATCGAAAAGGGCGCGTATTTTATTCAGGACCTGATCGGTTGCACCGTTATCGATGCCGACGACGGACATTGCTACGGCACCATTTGCGACGTTTCAAAGACGGGTGCCAACGATGTCTGGCATATAAAGCAGGAGTCGCGCGAGGTGCTTATACCTGCCATACCAGACGTGGTCATCGATGTCGACATCGACGGGGAAAAGGTCGTAATTCGGGCGATGAAGGGGTTGTTTGACGATGAAGATTGATATTCTGACCCTCTTTCCCGATATGTGCCGAGGCGTGCTCGGCGAGAGTATAATGGGCAGGGCGCAGGCGGCAGGGCTTATTGACGTAAGATGCACCGACATCCGCCCTTATACCGAAAATAAGCACGGACGGGTCGACGACTACCCGTACGGAGGGGGTATGGGTATGGTTATGGGCCCCCAGCCGATATACGACTGCTTTGAGGACATCTGCACGCAGCGCGGCTACCGCCCCCATCTTATCTATATGTCTCCCAAGGGCAAAAAGCTGACCCAACAGCGCGCCCTTGAGCTTTCCAAGCTGGAGGGATTTGCCATTCTCTGCGGCCACTATGAAGGGGTCGACCAGCGTGTGCTTGATGCCATCGTTGACGAGGAGATATCCATCGGCGACTACGTCCTGACGGGCGGAGAACTGCCCGCTATGGTGCTTGTCGACACCGTCTGCCGCACCGTTAAGGGAGTGCTCAGCGACGACGAATGCTTTGAGCAGGAGAGCCACTTCAACGGCCTGCTCGAGTATCCGCAGTACACACGTCCTCCTGTCTGGAGGGAGCAGTCGGTGCCCGATATCTTGCTCTCGGGCCACCACGCAAACATAACCAAATGGCGCCGCGAGATGTCCCTGCGTGAGACGGCTCTCAAACGCCCCGATATGCTTGAGACGGCCGAACTTACCCCGTCGGAGCGCAAAATGATAGACAAATTGAACAAAAATGTTGAAAAAGTTGATGCTGATTGACAAAAAATTGACGGGGAAAATGTAGTAAAGTTACACAAACCTGTCGGTTGTAGGAATTTCAGATTTGTTGACAAAATAGAACTTTTTTCCAACGGTAAGAAATTCGTTGACCTTACGACCGTTGAGGGATATAATATTAGCATAGAAAAGTGTTTCAACCAGTCACATAGTGAAGGAGCGATTATACATGTTTGTAAAAGGTGTTACTGTTCAGAACAAGGTAGGTCTTCATGCTCGTCCCGCAACCTTCTTTATTCAGAAGGCAAATGAGTACAAGTCTTCCATCTGGGTCGAGAAGGAAGAGAGACGTATCAACGCCAAGAGCCTGCTGGGTGTATTGTCGCTTGGCATCGTCGGCGGCGCTGAGATCAAGATCATTGCCGACGGCGCTGACGAAGAGGACGCTGTCAACGGCCTGGTCGACCTCGTTGAGTCGGGTTTTGCTGACTAATTATTGAATATCAAATAATAACAAGGGCACCTCATTGCGAGGTGCCCTTGTTTTGTTATATGTAATCCTTACTGCTTGTTAAAGCTTAGCTCGATGGAATCGACTGCGGTTTCGAGCTGGGTGGTCTTGACCCCTGCCGACTCAAGCATACGCTTGGAGGCCATCGTCGCCAGCGAGTCGGCATACTTGTCATAGAGATAAATTACCTCTTTGATACCGCTTTGAATGATGGCTTTGGCACATTCGTTGCAGGGGAAAAGGTCAACATAGATGCGCGCACCCTTGAGGGAGCGTCCGCCTGCGTTGAGGATGGCGTTGAGCTCGGCGTGTACGACGTAGTTGTACTTGGTGTCCTCGCCCTCGCGCTCCCACGGATAGCTGTCGTCCGAGCAGCCGTAGGGGAAGCCGTTATAGCCCGTGGAAATGATGATGTTGTTGCTGTCGACGATGCAGGCGCCGACCTGAGTGTTGGGGTCCTTACTGCGCTTTGATGCGAGCAGGGAGACCCCCATAAAGTATTCGTCCCAACTGATATAATCCTTCCGTTTCATTCGGAAACCACCTTTTTATTATTTATTAAAACGGCCTTGCGGCGCGTTTTGCCGATGAAGATCATTCGCCGAATATCATTCGTGCCACACGCTCGGATGCGTGTGAGTCGCAACTGTCCATACTGTACCTGCGAAAGTCATCTCGCCTTTTTGCATCGAAATCACCTTCGCGCAGAGCCTCGATAAGCGCGTCAAAATCGCACACCGCCTTGCCCGCAACATATCGCTCAAACGGCTCGTAGAAATCACGGCTTGTGATATATTCCTCGAGGTCGAAGACGTAGAGCAGTATGTCAAGGTCAAGCAAAGCCGCCTCGTAGATGACCGACGAATAGTCGGTGATAAGCAGGTCGGCGCAGAAGAGCAGGTCGTTTATCTCGCGCATATCCTGCAGATCGGCAAAGACGTCCTCGTACCCCTCGGGCAGAGAGAAACCCTTGACAAAGGGGTGCATCTTGAATATAACGAAGCGCCCCGTCTGCCTGCAAAGCTCGGCAAGCCGTCCGAAATCCAAGGCTTCAGCAGGATAATGCGCACTTTGCTTTCCATCACCGCGGAAGGTGGGGGCAAAGAGGACTATCTGCTTGTCTGCCGCCTGAGGCAGTAATTTAAGCAGCTCAGACCTTTGCCTTTCGGCATATTCGGTGTCAAAGAAAATGTCGGTGCGGGGCACACCCGTCGCATAAATATTGTCGGTCGGGATGCCGAAGGCCTCGGCATAATGCGCCCTGACGGCAGGCGAACTGACGATGGCGTGGGTGTAGCACCGATGGGAGTTGCCGTCAATTCTCGGCGCACCCTGCTTGCCTGCGCGGGAATAGCCGGTGGTCTTGTAGGCACCGCAGGCGTGCCATAATTGGAATATTCGGGTGCCCTTTGCAAATTTCAGGTGATAAATAAGCGGATAGTAGTCGTCGATAACGACGGTGTTGCACCTGCCCAGCTTGAAGGCGGTCAGGGCGTAGAAGAGGGCACGCGAGCCTCCCTTGTTAAATGAAAAAGTCAGGGGTGCTCGGTCGCTGATACCGAGCTTTTTTGCGGCGTCGAGGACAAATGCCATATTACCCGATGCATCTTTTCGTGATTCGCTCGTAAATATAACGCGCGGGCGGCCAAAGCGTGCCGCACGGCCGAGCAGGTAGATACCCTGCATCAAAAGGTCGGACAGCCTCTCCTTAAAGGACTCCTTACGCGGAGTGTAGACCACCTTGACCTGCAAAATGCCGTCCTTGGCCCACACCTTAACCTGATAGGCGGTGCCGTCGCCGCTGAAATCGGCATCGATTGCGGAAAGGTCATCGCAAATGGCACCCGAAACCACCCATTCGCCGTTCGGAATAGGACGAGCGTTAAACCCCGACGCAAAGTCAAAGGAAGCCTCCTTGCCGTCGGCCGAAAGGGTCGGCTTGACTTGACCGACGGGGCTTGTAAGTCGTAGCTCGGGCGAAAATTCGCCGTCGGTGCCGAGTACCAGTGCGCACCGTCTGAAAACAGCACTGCAAATGCGGTCACTCATACTTTCTGCCTCATTTCAGGTCAGGCTTGTTGCCGAGAATTATCCAATCGATGACACGGTCGGTCGACCCTCCGTCGCGGAACTCGAAGTTGCGGCTGCAGAAGGGCTCCACCTTTTCCTGTTCAAAGTCGCCCGACTCGATGGAGGCAACAAGCTCGTCAAGGGTGCGCACTATCTTGCCGGGGACAAAGCTCTCAAAGGGCTCGTAGAAATCACGCGACGAAATATACTCCTCAAGGTCGTATGCGAAGAAGAGCATAGGAATGTTAAGTATCGATGCCTCGTAGATGACCGACGAGTAGTCGGTGATGAGCAGGTCGGTGATAAAGAGCAGGTCGTTTATCTCCCTGTCTGCGCTCAGGTCAAAGAGCACGTCGGACAGGCTCTCGGGGATATAGACGATGTCCTTTACAAAGGGATGCATTTTGAAAATAAAGACCGAGTCGGTGCGGCGGCACAAGGCGGCGATGGCCTGCATATCGAGGTTGTGCAGGGGATAGTGACCCGATTTTGCGCCGTTGCCGCGGAAGGTAGGAGCAAAGAGGATGACCTTTTTGCCCTTAAATTCGGGATGCGCCTCATATAATGCGGCGGCCGTATTCAATTTGTACTCATCGTTGAAGAACATATCGGTGCGCGGTACACCCGTCGGGTAAACGCTGTCGGGCAGCATGCCGAAGGCCTCGCAGTAGAAGCGCGCAACATGGGACGAGCTGGCGATGGCGTGGGTGTAGACGCGGTGGTTGTCGTTGGTCAGGAACGGGCCGCCCTTTTTACCTGTGCGGGAGAATCCGACCGTCTTGAAGGCACCCCAGGCGTGCCAAAGCTGAACCACCTTGACCTGCGGCTTGAATTTAAGCTGTTTGACGGTGGGGTTGAAGTCGTCGATGATAACGATGTCGGCACGTGCAAGCAGATGGGGGGCGCGGAATTTGTCGATGATGCCGCGGCGCACCTTGACGCTCGCCTTTAGCAGAAAATCAATGTGGAACTGCTTGTCCAATCCGCGCTCGACCAAACGGTCGTAGACGTCCTTCATATTTCCCGAAAGCTCAGCGCGTGAATCGGAGCAGAAGACGATGCGGTTGCCCTTGTGGCGCGAGAAAAGTCCTGTCAGGAAAAATACGGAGAAAAATCCGCCCCTGAGCACCGAGTTGATGAAGGGTCGGGTCCATTTTTTGAGCAGATTGATGCACTTGCGCATAGCAGATGGTGCCTGCGGATGCAGGTAGATTACCTGAAGATAGAGATGGCCGCTGTCGTTGACACAGGGCATAATGGTGTAGCTTATAAAGGAGCCCTTGGTGAACTCGCGGGCAAAACGGCCGAGCTTTTCGTTCTTGGGGGCAAGCACGAAACGGTCGGAAAAGCCCTCGTCGCTGAAGAGATGCTCACCCGACTCCATCGGGAAGATGGCGCCCGTTTCCTTGTTGCAGGCAACCAGACTCCAGTTGCCGTCGGGCAGGAAGGTGCGGTCACCGTAAATAGTCGTAATATTGACGCGGATAAGAAATCGGTCGTCCTTTATCTGCACGTCCCAAAGGTCACAGGAACGCTGATTTTCAAGGTCGGTAAGACGAAAAACCGTCTTATCGGGGTCAAAATTCCTGATGCGTCCCGCAAAGATGAGCTGGACGCGCTCCCATTTAATAATATCGGTTACAACAAGTGGCAGAAATTCGCTTGCGGCCATTTTTTCACCCCCAAAGGCTTATTTGTTCTCGAAATCGTAGTCAAACCTGACGATACCGCTTCCGCGATAGCCGTCGCTGACCATGGTAAAGGGACGCTTGTTGGCGTACCCGACGTAGAAGGTGGAATCGCTGTCCCATATCTCGCCCGACAGCAGATAGTGTCCGTCAAGCAGGTTGGGCTTTAGTAGGGTTATCTTAAGCGAGTGGGTGCCCACTTCGCTGTTAAGTCGTTGCTGCTCGTTGCGGCGTTCGCTGAGGAATATCTCTTGCTCTTCGGCGTCCCTGACGGTGATGCCGAAGTTGAGCTGCTCGATAGGCCGCTTGACCTCGTAGTCAAAGCAAACGGTGACGTCCTCACCGCACTTGAATGTGTCGGTGGCTTCGCCTGCCTCGTTGAGCATACGGAAGTTGCGGATGGCCAGAATGTCCTTCTTGCTCATCGGAGCCGTGTCGCCCGTAGTCTTCCGCACCTTCATAGCCTTTGCCTTTTCTTCCTTGAGGTAGTTTTCATACTTGCGCATAACGGGGCCGAGGTCGCCGTAATCCATCATCTTTCCGTCGCGTATCCACATACCCTTGGTGCAGAAGGCCTTGACGGTGAAGAGTGAATGGCTGACGAAAAGGATGGTCTTGCCCATCTGACGAAACTGCTTCATCTTCTCGATGCACTTGAGCTTGAAGATGTCGTCGCCGACGGCAAGCACCTCGTCGACCACCAGAATATCGGGGTCAACGTTGACCGACACCGCGAAGCCCAAACGGGACTTCATACCGCTTGAGTAGGTGCGGACAGGGTCGTTGATGTGGTCGCCGATGTCGGCGAATGCGATGATGTCGTCCATACGGGAACGGATATCCTCGCGGGAGATGCCCATCGACAGAGCCTTGAGGTAGATGTTCTCGATTCCGGTAAGCTCGGGGTCGAAGCCGGCCGTCAGCTCGAGCATAGCTGCGATGCGGCCGTTGACCGCGACCTCGCCAGAGGTGGCTTTGGTAACACCGGTTATGATCTTAAGCAGGGTGGATTTTCCCGACCCGTTCTTGCCCAGAATACCGATGACCTCGCCCTTGGGGAACTCGACAGAAATATCGTCGAGGGCGGTAAATTCCTTGTATGACTTACAACCGAAGACCGCGTCGGTGACTCGGCGCATTGGTGAGCGGTAGAGCTTGTACTGTTTGGTCAAATGAGATATCTTTACAGCGTAATCCATATCCATCCTCCCTTACAGAATGTCGGCGAACTCGCTCTCAAGCCGCTTGTAGATGAAGCAGGCGATGAGGGCGCCGACGATTATCTCGACCCAAAAGCATGCCGTCTGAGCCGTGTTGACGAAGCACCAGCGACCGAAAAAGGCGTCGCGGTAGACCTCTATGACGTAGGTGATGGGGTTGATGCGGATAAGGTAATAGAGCCAAGGAATATCGGCTATCCTGTCCACTCTCCAGAGTATCGGCGAGAGCCAGAACAGCACCTGTGTGGCCGACTTGAGCAGATATTCAAAGTCACGGCTGATGACGACGAGGGCGGAGAAAAGTATTCCGCACACCCACATCAGCGCAAAGAGGCAGAACATCGCGTAGAGTATCTGCACAAAGGCGAAGGTCAGGTGTCCCGTAACGGCGAAGATGACGGTTGCGATAGCAAGCAACAGCAGATGCACGGTAAAGAGGGACAGCTGGGTAAAGGTAGGGATGGTCGAAACGGGGAAGACCGATTTTGTGACGAGGTAGCGGTGCCGCCTGATGCTTGTGCCGACCTGAACGAGCGCCTCGGAGATGAAGAACCAAGGCAGTATTCCCGCAATCAGCCAAAGCAGGAAGGGCTCACCATCGTCACCCTTGCCGCCGCGGATACCGAATTGGATACCGAACCAGTATACCAACACAAAAAGGGTTGGCTTTATCAAGGCCCAGACTATGCCGAGGGTCGAGCTGGAATAGGTCTTTTTCAGCTCGATGACCGACATACTGAGGGTCTGCTTAGCATTTTTGATGTTGGTGCTGATGACATCGGCAAAACTTCTAAACATACGGTTACCTCACAGGCTCCATTTCAGAACCGTCTTAAAGGGATTGGTCATATCCTGATCGAAGGCCTTGTAGATGTCCTCGATGCTCTTGACCTCGATAACATCGGAAATGATGCGGCCGATACGCTCGGCAATGTCGGGATGGCGCAAGAACTCTGCAACCGCCTCGAAATCGGGACGGTCGGAGCGGCTGCATCCGATAAGGGTCAGTCCGCGCTCAAGCACCATACGGGTGTTGTAGGGAACTTCCTTTTCGGAAACGCCCATAAGCATAACCATACCCTGCGGCTCGATAACGTCGATTATCTGCTGGCCCGCGTAGTAGCAGCCGCTTCCGCCGCAACACTCAAATGCGTGGTCGACGTGGAAATCGGCGGGCAGGGAGGTGGAATTATAGGTCTCGTCCGCGTGGGTGAAACGGGACAGCTTGATATCGTCAAGACCGATGACGCAGATAGCGGCATCGGGGAATTTGTACTTAAGCACCAGCGACACAAGGTAGCCGAGACCGCCGTCACCCCATACACCGATGCGTTTGATGCCCGACTGAACGGCGCGCTCAAAGCGGTCGGCGGCGTGGAAGGCAACGCTGACAAACTCAGCGATGGCGGCGTGGACGGGGTCGACACCCTCACAGGAAACGACGCGGTCGGCAGGCAGGTCGACCAGCTCGCGCATAAATCCGTCAAAGCCGCTCGAGCAGAACTTGCCGTCACGCAGGTAGTTGGGATATACCCCCTCAACAGGAGTGCCGAGGACGTTGGGTATCATAATGACCCTTTCGCCTGCGCGGAAGTTGCCCGTCGGGTCATAGACGACGCGTCCCGTACCCTCGTGGATGAGAGCCATCGGCAGCTTCTTCTTCAGCACTGCGGCGTCACGCTCGCCCTTATAGTAACGCTGGTCTGCGTGGCAGATAGAGAGATACTCGGGGCGGATTATAACGCGGTCGGAGGAAATGTCGATATTCTTATATTTAACTGTGATAGTGCGCGGCGCAATGAGTTGATAAACGTAGTTGATCAAGGCGGATACTCTCCATTCTCAAAGGCTTTTTATTTTATAAGCAGCATAGCTCGTGCCATCTGATAATCTCCGATGGTGGTGATCTTGAAATTCAGCACTTCGCCCTCTACCAGACGGACGGGGCGGTTTTTCAGCACGCATATCTTGCAGGCATCGGTAAGGATGGCACGCTCCTCGTCGGTCATCTCGTCAAAGCAGGCCTGAAGCAGTTTGATGTTGAAGGACTGCGGAGTCTGACCCTGATAGAGCGGATCGCGAGAAGGGATCTCGGTGATGAAATCGCCTTCCTCAGAGCGAACGATGGTGTCGGAGGCCTTAACGACGGTGTCGCAGGCACCGTACTGCAGAGCGGCATCGATGTTGTCATCGATGATGCGCTGGGTCAGGAAGGGACGCACTGCGTCGTGGGTGACGATGATGTCGTCGTCGGAGATGCCGTTGGACGACTCGATGGCATTGATGATGTTGATGATGGTGCCGTTGCGGTCGGAGCCGCCTGCGACAACAACGATCTTGTCGTTCTTGCCGAAGTGCTTGGCCACCAGATCCTCGCAGAAGGACAGCCAGTTGGGATTGATGCCGATGTAGAGCCTGTCGATACGGGTGTTCATCAGCATTTTTTCAACCGTGTGAATGATGATGGGCTTGCCGTCAAGCTCCAAAAACTGCTTGGGCATATCGGTGTTCTGCATACGGGAGCCGATGCCGCCCGCTAAAACTGCTGCGTATATCATAAATAACGATCTCCTTTTGCCTTTTTCGGCGAAAATTCAGGTCTATTTACTACAAAATATACCGAGTTTATCTTACCATATAATAAGAAAAAAATCAATACCATTCGCGCGTGCGAAAAAGGGCGCAAAAAACCGCCCCTTTTTTCAAAGGAGCGGCTGGCAATTTTATCTGATGCGAATGGCTTCGGCCGAGCGGCATTTGCCCGTTTTGGTGTCGATGTCGAAGATGCAACCCTCCAAAATGCAGGGGCCCTCGGCGTTGACAAACCGAACCGGCATCTTGTCCTTCATTCGCGCTATGGACAACTCGGGCTTTACTCCCAAAACCGACAGTTCGGGGCCTGTCATACCGACGTCGGTGATAAATCCGGTGCCCTCGGGCAAGACCTGAGCGTCGGCCGTCTGCACGTGGGTGTGGGTGCCGAAAACGGCGCTGACCCGTCCGTCAAGGTGGAAGGCGAGAGCCTTCTTTTCGGCGGTCGCCTCGGCGTGAATGTCGACCAAAATGGTACGTATTCCGTCACGTTTGGCCTTTTCTACCAGTTTGTCTGCCGTTTCAAAGGGGCAGGCGAGGGACTCAAGATAGACGGTGCCGAGCAGGTTGATAACCGCTATTGAGCAGAAGCCGAAATCGACGGTGGTGTAGCCCCTGCCCGATGCGGAATGAGGGTAGTTGGCAGGCCGAATTACGTAACGGCTCTCGTCGAGCAGGTCGTGGGCGGAATATTGACGGAAAACGTGGTTGCCCGTGGTTATGACGTCGGCTCCTGCATCCAAAATGCGCTGAGCCGATGCAGGTGTAATGCCGTTGCCGTCGGCGGAATTCTCGCCGTTGACGATGACAGCATCCACCCCGTAATGTTTTTTGATGACGGGAAGCTTCTCGCTGAGAAATTCACAGCCGATGCTTCCCACAACATCACCGATACATAGAATTTGCATTTACTTCTTGTCGCTCTTTCTAAAGAAAAGTACTCCCAGAGTTCCGGGTCCGCAATGGGCCGAAATGGTGCAACCTGCGGTGCCCTCGATGACCTCCTTGAAGGGAAGGGTCTGTTTGACCAGCTCGACTATCTCGTCTACAACGGGGTCGTCACCGCAGGTATGGGTTACAAAGACGCGGGTCAGGTCGATATCATCAGGGTCGTGAAGCTGATCCTTGGCATACTCCTTGTAAACGAGGCTCATCTTGCCACGATACTTTCTCGAAACGCCCATCGCGCCTTCCTTGACCTCAATGCAGGGTCTGAGCTTGAGCACGTTTGCACCCAGCATAGCAACGGCTGAGCAACGACCGCCCTTGTGGAGATATTCGAGGGTGTCGATAACGAAGGATGCGTCGACGCGACTGCGCAGGGCACATATCTCGTCGTAGATCTCTTTTGCCTCTTTGCCCTCGGCAACAAGGTCTGCTGCCTTGAGTACAAGCAGGGCGATACCTGTCGACAGGTTCTGACTGTCAACGACATAGACGTTCTCCATATCCTCGGCGGCGATGCGGGCAAAATTGTGTGCGCTGGACATTGAGTCGCTGATGGAAAAATGGATAACTGCGCTGCCGTCGGCCGACAGCTTTTCAAAATATTCGGTATAATATGCGGTGCTCTGCGCCGCAGTCTTGGCAAGCTCACCGGTGCTCTTTGTGTATTCAAAAAGCTCCTTCGGAGTTATATCAACGCCGTCGGTGTAGGTCTTGCCGCCCATAGTGACGAGCATAGGGCTGACTACGACCGAATACTTTTCGGCAATCTCGGGCGAAAGGTCGACGGTGCTGTCTGCACTGATTACGATCTTGTTTGTCATAAATTTTATTCCTCCTGAGCATAATATGCTTAACTATAATATTAACATATCGTCTCGAAAATTACAACCCATATTATGACTTTGTGTCGACTGCGGTCGAAATCGGGGAGGACGGGACTGCACCTTATCCCTATCACCGCAGGGGATTTCACCGCATAGTATTTATAGGGTAATTTTTGGAACAAAAGGATAAAAACTTCAACAAAAGTGCGTTTTTCAAGAGTGCGTTTGGTAATATTGCACAATAAATCGAGCGAAATTCGCGCATAGACGCACTTGATTTTTGCGTTTTAATGGTGTAAAATAAAGGTGGTTTTACATACCGATAATATCTTCCGCTAAGGAGAGTGCATAAAAGTGAAAACAATGACCAAGGCTCAGGCCGTATCATTGATAAAGCAGAAGCTGGGCGCCGCCTTTTCGGTCACCCCCGAAAACGCTTCCGACGAGGTGTTTTACAAGGCTTCGGTTATGGTGCTCAATGACCTGATGAACGGCATCCGCGCTGATTTTGAAAAGCGTGCCGCCCAGCAGGAGAGTAAGCAGATTTGTTATATGTGTATGGAGTTTTTGATGGGCAGGTCCTTCAAAAACACCCTTTATAATCTCAATCTTGAGGCCACCTTCCGCAATGCTCTCAAGGAGCTCGGTGTCAAGCTCGAAAATCTCTATGAGTTTGAGCCCGACGCGGGACTCGGTAACGGCGGTCTGGGCCGTCTTGCTGCCTGCATAATGGACGGACTGGCAAGCGGAGATTACTCTGCGATGGGATATTCCATCAAGTACGAATACGGAATCTTCCGTCAGAAGCTGGTCGACGGCTGGCAGATGGAAATGCCTGATTTCTGGCTTCCGGGCGGCGAGGTCTGGTTTGAGGAAAGGCCCGAGCTTGCGGTCAACGTCCACTTCGACGGCCACGTTGACGAGTGGTGGGACAACGGCTTCCACCACGTCGAGCACCGCAATCCCTCTGTCGTAAGGGCGGTGCCCAGCGATATGATGATAGCGGGTAAGGACGGCAACGCCGTCAGCGTTCTGCGCCTTTGGACCGCAAGCGCACCCGGCTTCGATATGAACCTCTTTAATCAGGGAGACTACCTGCGCGCTGTCGAGCAAAACGCGATGGCCGAGGTCATCAGCAAGGTGCTCTACCCCTCCGATAACCACGCCGAAGGAAAGTCGCTGCGCCTGCGTCAGCAGTACTTCCTCGTATCTGCCTCGGTGCAGGACATCGTTCGCCGCCACCTGCAGACCTACGGCACCCTGAGCAACCTGCCCGACCACGTTGCCATCCACATCAACGACACCCATCCCGCGCTTTGCGTGCCCGAGCTTATGCGCATTATGCTTGACGAATGCGGATTGGGCTGGGAGGATGCCTGGGATATCGTCAGCCGCACGGTTGCTTACACCAACCACACGGTTATGAAGGAGGCTCTCGAGTGCTGGGGCGAGGATATGTTCCGCCACCGCCTGCCGAGAATTTACCAGATAGTCAAGGAGATCGACCGCCGTTTCAGAGGCGAAGTCATCAGCCGCACGGGTGATCCCGACCTGTGCAACCGCGTCGCAGTGGTCGACAGCGGCGTTGTCAAAATGGCCAACCTCAGCGTTGCCGCAGGTCACAAGGTCAACGGCGTTTCCCGACTCCACAGCGATATTCTCAAGGACACCGTTTTCAACGATTTCTACCGCATTATGCCCGACAAGTTCACCAACGTCACCAACGGAATTGCCCACCGCCGCTGGCTGTGTCAGGCCAATCCCAAGCTGACCGCCTTCCTTACCGAGCTTATCGGTGACGGTTTTGTCCGCGATGCCTCCGAGCTTGCCAAGCTTTACGACTACGCCGATGACAGCGCGGTGCTTGAGAAGCTTGCCGAGATCAAGCGGGATAACAAAAAGCGCCTTGCCGACCACCTTGCAAAGTCGGGTGCAGGCAAGATCGATCCTGACAGCATCTTCGACGTTCAGGTCAAGCGCCTGCACGAGTATAAGCGTCAGCACCTGAACGCCTTGCACATCATCGACGACTACCTATTTATCAAGAACAATCCCAACGCGCCCTTCACACCCAAGACCTACCTCTTCGGTGCAAAGGCGGCATCGGGCTACTTTGTTGCCAAGCAGATAATCCAGCTTATCTGCAATTTGAGCAGAATGATAGAATCAGACCCGCAGGTTAGGGGCAAACTGAAGGTAGTCTACGTTGAGGATTACCGCGTAACGCTGGCCGAGCTTATGATGCCTGCCGCCGACATCAGCGAGCAGATATCCCTTGCCGGAACCGAAGCGTCGGGCACCGGCAATATGAAGCTGATGCTCAACGGCGCTGTCACCCTCGGTACAGAGGACGGAGCCAACGTCGAGATCCACGAGGCCGTCGGAGACGATAATATCATCATCTTCGGAATGTATGCCGATGAGGTCGTCCGCCTGCGCGCATCGGGCTATTGCCCTGCCGACTTCTACAACAGCAATCCGCGCCTGAAAAACGCCGTCGACTTCATCCGCGGCAACATTGAGGGTGTCAGCTTTGCACAGTTGGCCGACAATATGCTCAGTTCCGACTACTATATGGCGCTGGCCGACTTTGCCTCCTACTGCGAGGCGCAGGAGAGGGCAAGCCGCCTTTATAACGACAAACAGATTTGGCAGAAAATGTCGTTGGCCAACATCGCAGGCGCAGGCCGATTCTCCATCGACCGCGTCATCGAGGATTACAGCCACGATATCTGGAATCTGAAAAAGGTTGAGAAATAATGTTTGAGGTTTTCAATAACCGAGACAATTTTTATCTTTCGCAAACCACCCCCGTTAGCGCGGGGGTCGGTCTGCGTTTTTCAATTTTATTGCACGAGGATTGCCATTGCAGTGAGGCCTTTTTGGTACTGCGTGCCGACGGTTGTGATGCCGAGCGGTTTGAGATGCAGTGGGCAGAGAGGTTGGGTGACTTTCATCGGTATGAGGTCACCTTCACGCCTGAAAATGCGGGGCTTTATTGGTACCGATTTGAGTATGAGGGCAACTGGAAGCGAAACTTCATCACCCGTGTTGACGGCGGCTTTGGAGACATCCGTGCCGACGGCCGCGAGTGGCAGTTGACTGTGTATGAGCCCGATTTTACTACACCCGAAAGGTATCGCGGCGGCCTTATCTATCAGATATTCCCCGACCGCTTTTTAAGCTCGGGCGAGACGAAAAACAATGTGCCTGACGACCGATATATCTGCGAGGATTGGTATGCCTTGCCCGCCTATCTGCAAAACGGAGAAAAGCGTTCTCTTAACAACGATTACTACGGCGGCGACCTCAAGGGCATCATCTCAAAGCTCGATTACCTGTGCGACCTCGGGGTTACCATACTCTACCTCAACCCCATTTTCGAGGCACACTCAAACCACCGTTACAACACCGCCGATTATATGCGGATCGATTCTATGCTCGGCACCGAGGAGGACTTTGTTGAGCTTTGCAAGCAGGCGAAAAAACGTGGGATAGCCGTCATTCTGGACGGAGTTTTTTCACACACGGGCTCCGACAGCCGATACTACAACCAATTCAACCGCTATGACGACCTCGGCGCATATAACTCTCAGCAGTCGCCCTATTCGTCGTGGTACCGCTTTTCAAATTGGCCACACGGATGCCATTGTTGGTGGGATATGCCCACATTGCCCGAGGTGGTCGAGGATGACCCATCCTTCACCGAGTTTATCTGCGGTGAAAACGGCGTTTTGCGCCATTGGATGCGGCTCGGCGCATCGGGTTGGCGGCTTGACGTTGCCGACGAGCTGCCCGACGCATTTTTGGACAATGTAAGACGTGCCATAAAGGCGGAAAACCCCGACGGCTTGCTTATCGGCGAGGTGTGGGAGGATGCTTCCAACAAGATAAGCCACGGAGGCAGGCGCCGCTTCCTGCTCGGCAAGCAGTTGGATTCGGTTATGAACTATCCCTTCAGGGATGCGATAATTAAGTTCGTCAAGGGCGGCGATGCAAAGCATTTTAACGATACGGTTTTGGAGATAATAAGCCATTATCCCAAGCAGATCCTTGACCTTATGATGAACCTCGTCGGCACCCACGACACCGAGCGTGGTTTATC
>JAZTZA010000274.1:0-1666 GCA_045637185.1 Acutalibacteraceae bacterium | reverse complement strand
CTTCCAAGATGTTCGAGGCCCTCTATGATTGCGGTATCAATATTCAGATGATCGCCACCAGCGAGATCAAGATCTCGGTACTTATCGACGCTAAGGATGCCGATAAGGCGGTTCAGGCGGTCCACGACGCATTTATTAAGTAAAAAAAGAAATCAGCCGCAGTTGATAAATTTATACAACTGCGGCTCTTTTTGAATGTAGGAGATAAGAATGAAGAAGTATGACCTTTTGGTTATCGGAGGGGGAGCATCGGGAATGATGGCGGCGATATCCGCCAAGACCGAGTCGCCGATGCTGTCGGTCGGCTTGCTTGAGGGTGGACAGCGTGTCGGCAAGAAACTGCTTACCACAGGCAACGGCCGTTGCAACCTCACCAACCGTTATCTCGATATTTCTCACTATTACGGTCAGGACTTGCCCTCGGTTGAGGCGGTGCTTGATCGGTTTGACCTGTCGGCGACCGAGGACTTCTTTCTCTCCCTCGGCATACCCTTGCGCGAGGGCGAAAATGGAAAGATGTATCCCTTCTCGCTTCAGGCGGCTTCGGTGGTCGACGCGCTGAGATTCAGGTGCGAGGAGCTGGGTGTCGACATCCTGACCGAAAGCAAGGTAAAGAGCCTTACCGAGCAGGGAGTCGTCTGCGAGAATAAGACCTACTGCGCAAAGGCGGTCGTCGTCGCCTGCGGAGGCAGGTCTGCATCAAACACAGGCTCGGACGGAAGCGGCTTCGGCCTTTTGCAAAGCATTGGTCACACCTGCACCGACCTGCACCCTGCAATCACGCCTGTGCGCACCAATACCGAGGCGATACGCTCGGTTAAGGGGCTCAAGGTCAACGGCGCAATTACCGCATCGGTAGGGGGCAAGGCTCGTACCGAGGAGGGCGAGATACTCTTTACCGACTACGGATTGTCAGGACCGCCTGTGCTTCAGCTTTCGGGCTTTGTGGCCGAAAAGGGCGGTGCTGCACTTTCCATTGATATGATGCCCGAAAAGGATAAGGCTTGGATATTCAAGCACCTGATGTCGCGCAAAGACCGCGTTTTCGGTGACGTCGCGGAAAATCTTTTCCTCGGCCTGCTTCATAAGCGCATCGGTATGGCGGTCATCAAATCCTGCGGAATAGGGGTCAACGACTCCTGCTCTGCCCTTGAAAAAAGGCATATCGCCGCCATCACCGATGCAGTTAAGGGCTTTAAGCTGGAGGCAACGGGTGTCTGCGGCTACGATATGGCGCAGGTTACGGCAGGAGGCATTCTCCTGAGTGAGTTTGACTCCGACCTGACGTCCAAGAAGCGACAGGGCCTTTTCGCCTGCGGAGAGGTGCTTGATGTCTACGGCGACTGTGGCGGATATAATCTGCAGTGGGCGTGGTCGAGCGGCTATGTCGCAGGCGTGAGCGCCGCGCGTTACGCAGGGGGTAGGGTATGATCCTTCTGCGAAACCTGCAAGTCGGTCTTGACCAGACCGACGACCTGCGAAGACTGTGCGCCGCGCAGTTAAAATGCGCCCCTGAGCAGATTTCAGACTGCCGACTTGTGCGGCGGTCGATCGACGCGAGAAAGCGGTCGGACGTACACTTTGTATGCACCGTAGCGGTTACTGCAACCAACGAAGCCAACCTCGTAAAGCGGTGCAAGAACGCCGAGATATTCACCGAGCCTGC
>JAZTZA010000273.1:0-22374 GCA_045637185.1 Acutalibacteraceae bacterium | reverse complement strand
AGAAAACGCGCGTCGATAGGGTATTACGAAGAACTTTCGTCCACACTTCCCGACCTTGAAAACAAACTTTCTGAACTTACCGAAAAAATTTCCGAAAGCGAAAAGGATTACAAAATTTTAACCCTTGCGTTAGAACACCTTAAACTTGCCGACGAAAACCTGAAAATAAAATACCGTTCCCCGCTTGAAGACGGGTTTAACAAGTATCTTTCAATGATTGTCGGAAAGCCTTTTGGTCTCTATTCAATGAGCGATATGATGCTTTAAGTTAAGATAAAAGAGTCGGCAAAGCCGACTCTTTTTATTTTGCTTTGACACTAACTTCGCCAAATGAAAGCATTTGCATTTCGCCCGACTCGGTTTCAATTTGCAGTTGAAAATCGTCAGCAACACCGATCACCTTTGCAGGATAGGTATCGTTACCGATAATAACATCGACATATTTACCGTCAAGCCAGGAGAAATTTCTATATTCTTCCTCTATTTTTTTGTCATATATATTTTTAACTCCTGTTTTTATCTCGTTCAAAACTTCAAGCACAAGCCTGTTCATAATTTCGTCTGACACATTGGTTGAGAAGACGGAACCTGCAATGCCCTTTATATCTTCGGGAAAAGCATCAATCGGTGTATCAACGTTTAAGCCAATCCCGATTACTGCATATTTAAGCCTGTCGGAGTCAGCATCGAGAGCCGACTCGGTCAGTATGCCGCAGACCTTTCTGTCTCTCATATAAAGGTCGTTGACCCATTTTATATAAACCGTCTCTTCGGTAAACTTTGCTATCGCCCTTTTAACCGCAACGGCAGCGCAGGTTGTAATACGTACCGAGTCTTTTATCGGTATATCAGGTCGCAGAAGTATTGACATATAAACGCCGCTACCCTTAGGTGAGAAAAAGCGCCTTGTGATTCTGCCTCTGCCAGCAGTCTGCGACTGAGCAATCAAAACCATTCCGTCAGCGGCGCCATTATTCGCAAGACTCTTTACAATATCGTTGGTAGAAGTAACCTCCTGCTCAACTATAATATTATAATATCCGTCACAATTCCTATTCAGAAAATCGGCATCAATTCGCAAATCAATCACCTCGCATTAAAAACTGCAACGCACACCCTGTCGGCGCAAAAACATCGACAGAATGTGCGTTTATTTATTCACCGATATAAGTAAATCGCAAGACCTTTTCTCCGTTATATTCTACCGACTCGTTCCACATTGAAAGAGGCCGAGCCCATACGTCGCCATCTCCGTAGAGGGCGCGGTAAACCACAAGGGGTTCCTCGGTTTCAGAGTGTCTTGCAATATGTATGACCTCATATTCCCCGCCCTTGAAGTGACGGTAGCGGCCAAACTTAACCTCACTCATATAATCAGCCGATGGTCGTCTTGGAGCGATTGTTAACGTTTGTAATGCAAACATAGGTATTACCGGCATTTACGGTAATTGCGCTGCCGTCAGCCGCCTTTATCTTGAGCGGATTATAGGTGTCGCCCTTTTCCCAGAGAATAGGCACATATTTTCCGTTGGAAATATAGTATCCATCGCCGCCCTTCATCTCGGAATAGACGCGATAGTTATCGTCAAACATACCAACCTTGGTAAAAAGTACCAATACATTCTTATAGCTATATTGCTTGCCTGTCTTTTCGTCTATGTTGGGGTTGTCGCGGTTGAATTTGAGGTAGCGTCCGCTTTCGGCATCGTAGTTGAACTTAGTAATGTAACTGCCCGAAAAATAGACCGACACCTTGTCAGCAATCTCGCCATCGGGAACGATCTTGGTGTCCTCGTCAGCAAAATTCAGCCAAGCCGATTTATAGTTATCCTTGACGGTGGTGCGGCGTTTTCCTGCCGTCATAGCCTTGTTTAGCAGTTCGCCGCTGGTAAACATAGTATGCTCCCAGGCAAGTCCGTTTTTGACACGGAAATTGTAGTCGGCGCCGTAACCTGAGTTAAGGTCATAGTTATCAAGGCCCAGCTTCGACATACGAGACTTGGTGTAGTTGGGATCAAGACCTGCGTGAACGTAGATAGCATCGTGACCGCAGGCAAGGTCAATAAAGCTGTAACGTGCAGAACGCAAGGAACCGAGGGTCTCGATCTGAGACGGATCCTTGAAAACGGCAAGAAGACGTGTGATTCCGCCTTCGGCAAAGGTTTCATAGACCACGGAAGCCGAGCCGAGACCTGTCTGCACCTTTTGAGCAACGGTAATGTTGTTGATCATCACCGCCATCGGCCTGCAGTCTTCCTTTTCCTTGGAATCAAGCTCATAAAGGCCGGTCAGGTTGTTGTAATAGGTAATCGGTTCGGGTTCGGGCGAAGAAACATCAGAAGAAGCTGAATCAGACGACTGTGTGACCTTATCAACAGGGTTCGCAGAGCAACCGCAAACAACAAGCATCATACAGCAGATGACAGCAAAGATTGAAAACCATTTTTTACTCATTTTGACCGACTTCCTATCTGTAACAATTTATGTCTTAATTATACAACCTCTTGTACCAAAATGCAACACATTATCTAACAAAACCACAATATACATAAATTTTACAGATAATAAAACTAAATATTACCTCTCGATGTCAGGCCTTGCCTCTAAATAGTAGATCGGCTTGCCTAACAATGAAAACTTTTCCTCATACTCGGTCATAATGTTGCCTTTCATTCCACTGTTATGGAGATCAAGCGAAACATTATTAAGCACAAAACCTTGCGACGAGAACTGCTCGATCGAAAATTCAAACAGGCCTTGATTGTCTGTCTTTTGATAAATCACAGCTTCATCGCGCAAAATTTTTCGGTAGATATTAAGATAGTTGGCGTGGGTCAGCCTATGAACTGCGTGGCTTGCCTTTGGAAAGGGACACGAAAAGTTAAGATATATCGCAGATACTGTGTCGGGCTTTATAAGTCTTGGCAGATACTCAGCATAGGCTGAGATGAACAAGATGTTGTCAAGACGGTTGCTGATAGCGGTTTCACAGGCTTGAACAATGACGTTGTCACTCTTTTCAACAGCGATATAGTTGATGTGCGGGTTGCGCCTTGCAAGCTCGTTGATAAATCTGCCCTTACCGCAGCCTATCTCCATTTAGATAGGGTTATCGTTTCCGAAATAACTTTTAAGATCAAGAAGCTCGTTGCCGTCACCTGTATTAGAAAAATCCAAATCATCACTCGAATAGATTAACAGTCTATCGCCGCATTTCTCTATTCGACTGTCTATGTTCTTCTTTCTCCTCATTCTCATAATTCCCTCTCCTTTCAAGGAAAAAAGGCGTGTCAGAAAGGTCAGACACGCCTTTTAGGCTTTGCTATTTAATCGTTGAACAGGTTTTCCTGCTCGAGAACCGAACGGTGCACCATTCGACCGTTGTGATACACGTACTCCGATTCCTCATCAGGTTTATCTTCATCATCCGTCCTCGGTGTTTCATCCGACTGAGAGTCCTCCTTGGACTCATCGAGCTTCTTATAATAGGGCTCAATTATATACTTAAGTAAGGATGGATAGGTCATAAATCCGATAAAGTAGAACCAGAAAGAGAAAAGCATTATCAGAATGAAGACCATCGTCAGCGACATCACGATCTCAGGATATGCCATACCGATAATGAAAAGGACGCCTACAAACGCAAACAAAAGAACGGTTACAAGAATCATAAAGAGATTCTTCCACAGGCAGATAACCGAGAAGTAAAAAGCGTTCTTTATGATCTTTCTCAGGTTCATATCAAGAGTGACCTGCATTATTCCAACGTAGAAGCTCATCGAAACAATGACGTAAGCCAGCACCAAGCACAAAATAAATCCGATCTGGAAGAAGAATCCACTGTTATAGTAGCTGTAATACCATAATAGCGATACTCCCACACAAGAGAACGAAACATACCCAAGCAGGCCTATAACAAGACTCTGCCACCAGTTGACCTTGATGGTGTCCCAAATGTCCGAAAACATAAATGACGGAGATTCTCGCACGTAATCACGAACAACTCGGAAAAAGGCAAGATTTACAGGACCTAATAAGATAAGCGGTGCGAGACAAAGGACTATCTTCGTAAGGTCGAACACAGATCGAGGAAGACTGTCCGAAAACTCAAATCCCGCGACTGAGAGCTTGACCGAAGCAAGCTGACGGTCAACCGAATCTTTTAATATGTAGGTGTGGTCACCATCCCCGTTTTCAAGGGTAAAGCCAAGAGCAGAAAAGGCCTGCTTCAAATTTTTGAAGATAAATTCTTCATCCTCGGCCGAATAGACCGACAGATCAAAGCCCTTGGTGCCATCCTTCAACAGGTCGGGGTTGACCTTGTTTATGCAGTCAAGCGCATCTGTAATATAAGGCAGAGCCTCATCGATAGTAGCATCGTCGATCTTGTAAGACTGAACGTATGCGGTCATAAGCGAGACGTACTGACTGTTCAAATCATACTTCTCGAGCTTGGTCACAAGGTAGTTATCGTTGTCTATAACCTTGCTCATCGGAATATAGCAGAGGACTCCGACCAAGATCAAACACGCAACGTACATCAGGTTTAAGCCGAGCAGCTTAAAGAATTTGCTGCGGTAAATACGCCAAAACTCCGACATGGAATAAACCTTTTTAGGATTTTTGCGCACACCTGCGCCATTCTTGCGATAGTCAACAAAGTGACTCATGAAATTTGCCAATCAAAAGACATCCTTTCCAAATTGAAACCAGTTAATGCGCCTTAGGATGATACTTATTATACACGTTATTGAAGCGATTCTTCATTATCTGTGCATAAACCTGCGTAGATGAAATGTCAGAATGCCCGAGCATTTCCTGAATATCCTTAAGCTGTGCGCCGTTTTCCAGTAAATGAGCCGCAAAAGAATGCCTTAAGGTGTGTGGTGTGATATCCTTGCGAATACCGGCCTGCTTTGAATACTGCTTAATTATCTTCCAAAATCCCTGACGAGACAAACGCTGACCGCTCATATTAACAAACAGCGACTTTTCATCCTCATCCATAACGGTAAGGTAGCGCACACGCTTGACATAGGCTTGTACAGCGAGAATTGCAGTAGGATAGACAGGAACGATTCTCTCGCCCTTTGAACTGCTACAGCGTATAATTCCAACCTCATAGTTGATATCGTCGACATTGAGATTTATGAGCTCGGAAACGCGTATACCCGTCGCATAAAGAAGCTCGAGCATAGCTTTGTCCCTACATCCTTTTGCATCGGACGGGTCGGCCTGTGCAAGCAACAGATCGATCTCCTTACTCGTAAGGATCTCGGGCAGCTTTTTCTCGGATACTACCGATTTGATACCGGCGGTAGGATTGGAATTGGCCAAGCCCTCGGCCATCAGGAACTTATAATAGCAACGTATTGAGGCAACGGTTCGGGTAATTGTCGAAACAGACTTGCCGTTGTTTCTGCAATATGTTAAATACTCCTCGACACCCTCGCGGCTCAAGTCGGAAACCGACTCGTAACCGGAGATCTCAAGGTATTTTATGAATTTATTGACATCACGCACATAAGACTCAAAGGTGTTTCCGGAAACGCCCTTTGAATCTATGAGGTAATTCTTAAATTCGTTTTGATAGTCCTTCATTTTAGTGCCTCACTAAATAAATTTATAGGATCTTCGCAAATAACGTTAATATTAAGGAAACAACGGCGGCTAACGATACGGTGACCGGTGTCATAACGGCAAGCATTATGAGATACCGCTTTATTTCCGTGGAAAATATTACACCGTTGGAATTGCCGAACAACTTCCTGCCCATTGATAGAGAGAGGTTGACTGAACGTGCCGCGTGTAACATATAGAATATGAACAGACAGCTTAGCGGCAGACAAATTGCAGCATTTGCAAACAGCCCCGTCCATCCGTACATATAAACCGACGAATATCCACAAAAGCCGATTGCAAGCCCGATAAGAGCAACAGATGGAATTGTAATCATCGGGCCAAATAGAAAGACGGTCGAAAAAGCAAAAAGCAACAGGTATGCTACTGCCAACATTAACAAAAGCAAAAAGCAGCCGATAAATCCACCCGTAGCCACCCCGAGCAACGAACAAACGGTATCACAACGTGCAGCGCAAACCGTGCCGAGCGTCATAAACAAATAGGTCCAGCAACAAAGAAAAACGAACATCTTGTTATGACTTAAGAACACCCTGATACCAACAAGTATGTTTGTCCTATACATACGCTCACCCCCATCTGTACAAGATATGAGACAGATAAGGGCAATATGACGACGGCAGGCAAAATATACAGAATGTAATATGTAATTCGGCCGCAATTGCAAGTTAACATAACAAAACACGACAGTCGCAAAAACCGACGTAATAATATAATATTACAAACCCCCGCTAAAAGCAAGCAATATTTACGATTTATAATAAATTCGGCGTATATGACAAACTTTACATAACAAAAATTATGTAAATCGCTATTATATTATGTTAATTGTTTTATGTAAACACTATTAGTTGTGTTTATGTCAACTTTCAAGCATACGAAACACTCGTTTTAGCGTACTATCACACTAAAGCAAATACTAAAACACCGCAATCTGTTAATTGCAGATTGCGGTGTTTTGTATGGTTTTATCAATCATTAAAGGGTGATCTTGTGATAGACCTTCTTGCCCTTTTTGACTATAACGTATCCCTTTTCAAAATTTTCAGCGGTAAGGCACATATTAACATCGTCGACCTTGACGTCATCTACCGCTACCCCACCCTGCTGAATAAGGCGGCGAGCCTCAGACTTTGAGGGAACGAGCTTGGCCTCAAGCAACGCATCGATAATGTTCATTCCGACTGCATTGAAGGTGGACGAAGGAATATCATCGAGGTTGGTTCCGCTTCCAAAAAGTGCGCGGGCCGACTCTTGTGCTTTGATAGCCTCTTCCTCGGAGTGAATAAGCTTCGTTACCTCGAAGGCAAGGCGTTCCTTAGCCTTGTTGATATCGCTGCCGGTCAGGTTCTCATACTGAGCAATCTCTTCAAGCGGCATAAAGGTCAGCATCTTCATCGTATGGATAACGTCAGCGTCGGCTATATTGCGCCAGTACTGATAGAAATCGTAGGGAGTAGTCTTTTCGGGATTGAGCCATACGGCACCCTTCTCGGTCTTGCCCATCTTCTTGCCGTCACTTGTCTGCAGGAGCTTAACAGTAAGGCCGTAGACCTCTTTGCCGTCGCATCTGCGGTTTAGTTCAATACCGCCGATGATATTGCTCCACTGGTCGTCACCGCCAAGCTGCATAACGCATCCGTGCTTGCGGTTGAGCATCAGGAAATCGTAACTCTGCATAAGCATATAGTTAAGTTCGAAGAAGGACAGTCCCCTCTCAAGTCTCTGCTTGTAGCACTCAAAGGCGAGCATTCTGTTGACCGAGAAATGAACTCCAACCTCACGCAAGAAATCGATATAGTTAAGGTTATCGAGCCAATCGGCGTTGTTGACCATCAGAGCCTTGCCGTCAGAAAAGTCAATGAATTTTGCCATCTGCTTCTGGAAACAGGCTACGTTATGATTGATATCCTCCTTGGTCAGCATCTTACGCATATCGGTCTTACCCGAGGGGTCGCCGATCATTCCGGTACCGCCGCCAAAGAGAGCTATCGGACGGTGTCCGGCACGCTGCATATGAGCCATTACCATCATTGCTACAAAGTGACCAACGTGCAGGCTATCTGCTGTCGGGTCAAAGCCAATATAGAACGTGACCTTCTCATTTTCAAGAAGCTCACGCACCTTCTCTTCATCAGTGCATTGCGCAATCATACCGCGCGCTTTCAAATCGTCAAATACGGACATTTATATGCCTCCTAATCAAAATACAAAACTTGGTAGATTATACTACATCTTTTCGCCCTTGTCAATCAACTCTCGTGCAGATGCGAGCATTGTTTGACTCAGAGAAGTGCCTGACATTATTCTCGCGACCTCAATGACACGCTCTTCCCTGTCAAGCAGGTTGACGTTGGTGAAGGTTCTGCCGTCATCGGACGTCTTTGTGATCCTGAAATGATGGTCGGCCAAGGCAGCAATCTGCGGCAAATGGGTCACGCAGAGCACCTGAACATTTCTTGCGATGGACTTAAGCTTCACGCCCACCTGTTGAGCCGCATGACCGCTGATTCCTGTGTCAATCTCGTCAAATATAAGGGTCGGCACGTCATTTTTATCGGCAAGCACCCTCTTTATCGCAAGCATAATTCGCGAAAGCTCACCGCCTGATGCGATCTTCGCCATAGGTTTAGGGGCCTCGCCTGCGTTGACCGATATCATAAACTCAATATCGTCAATGCCGTTTGAACTAAGTTCAGTCGCATTGTGTGCACAGGTAAAGGTGACCTTCGGCATATCAAGTTCAGCAAGTTCTTTGCAAATCGCGTCAGAAAACCTTTCCGACGCCTCCATTCTCGATGCGGAAAGCTTCTGAGCAAGTTCGCTCGCTTTCTCAAGAGCATCGTCTCGCTCTTTCCTTGCTTTTTCGATACGAAGTTCTGAATTTTCAATATTATCTAATTCAGTTCTTGCGTTATCGAGGTAATCAAGGATATCCTGCTCCGATTTGCCGTACTTATTTGAAAGGCGGAACAAGTAGTCAAGTCTTTCTTCGATCTGTTCGGCAAGAATGGGGTCAAAACTGAGTTTGTCAAAACAAGAATCGATCTCTTCGACAATTTCCTGAATTTCATATCCGAATCCCGATAACTTTTCAGACAGCTCCTGTAGCTTTTTGAAATAGTCAGAACAGGCATTCAGCCTTTCGGATGCGGAAAACAACGACTCACTTATGCTGTCACCCTCACCGTCACCGACAAGCAGTCCCTTTGCATTATTAAGTGACTGTGCGATGGATTCGCTGCTTCTTATAAAATCACGCTGACGAATAAGCTCGTCCCGTTCCCCGACCTCGATCTCGGCCGCCTCTAACTCGGCAATCTGGTATCGCAGAAGCTCCATACGCTCCTCGCTTTGATTGCTCACCGTCAACAAGTTCTGATAAGACTTTTCTTTCTCAACATAGGCGTTATAAGAAGCTTTATACTCGGTCAACAAGCCAAGGTTGTCAGCAACAGAATCTATGTAACCGATATGAGATGACGGGGTCAACAGAGACTGGTTATCATGCTGTCCGTGAATATTGATAAGGCGCTTGCCAATCTCCTTGAGCACCGCAACGGTTGCGGGCAAGCCATTAACACGGATAACATTCTTGCCGTCTGAGGTAAGTTTTCGATTCAGCATCAAAGAACCGTCTGCACATTCGTAGCCCATCTCAGAAAGCCAACCGATCAGCTCAGGTTCCAGATTCTCAAAAACCGCAGAAACAAGGGCGTGATCCGCACCTGTACGAATAAGATCGCGCGAAGTGCGTTCGCCGAGAATCGCGTTGATCGAATCGATAACGATCGACTTTCCCGCACCGGTCTCACCGGTCAGGATGTTAAAGCCCGAATCAAAAACTATATCTGATTTTTCAATAATGGCAATATTCTCAATATGCAACGACGTGAGCATACTGACCGATCATCTCCTGATTAGATCATTAAGGAATTTGCAAAGTTCTGCCGATTCTTCGGTGGAGCGGGTTATGATAAGTACTGTATCGTCACCGGCTATGGTGCCGAGAATGAGATCGTGCTGCATCATATCGATGGTAGCACAGGCGGCCTGCGCCATGCCTGAGCTGCACTTAACAACGACGTTGTTGAGTGCGTAGTCAATGGACAAAACAGCCGAACGGATAAAGGCGGTATTGTTTGCAGTATCGTCAGCCGCGACCGTCTTGGACACAGAATAGTAATATTTTCCGTTAGAATCCTGAACCTTTACAAGATTGAGCTTCTTAACGTCTCTTGACACGGTAGCCTGCGTAGTTTCTACTCCTACATTTTTGAGTAAAACGAGCAGATCATCCTGAGTTTCCACCGCATTCTTGCTGATAAGGTCAAGAATAAGTTCTCTTCTTTCAAATGACTTCATTTTATATCTCCTTAAAGATCGCTGATTTTGTGGCGAAGAATATCGTAAAAGGAATCTCCCTTGATCTTGACAAGTTGAGTGCAAAGATCGGTCGCCTTGCGGATTCGAACGACTTCGCCTTCACCGAGAAGCACTCCCTCGTCGCCGTCAAAGCGTGCAACCGCCTCGGTGCCATTTCCCTGCACGATCTTGACCTTGATATCGGTATCATCAGAAAGCACAAAGCCTCTTGAATACATCGACATTGAGCAAACAGGTACAAGTATCATACAGGAAAGCGAAGGATCGGTAACAGGTCCGCCTGCCGACATAGCGTATGCAGTAGAGCCTGTCGGAGATGACACTATCACTCCGTCAGCACGGAATGACATAAAGTCAGCTTCACCGTTGAAGACCGAAATATCAAGAATCCTCGAACGGTTGGTCTTACTTACGTCCACTTCGTTAAGGCAGTAATGCTTCTTGCTTTCATCTCTTGAAAGGGTCGCTTCAAGCATCATTCTCTTTTCGATAGTGTAATTGCCGCTTACGAGGTTTTCGAGCAGGTCAAGCTCCCCTGTTTCAAGGCAAGCCATATACCCCAATCTGCCCGCATTTACTCCAAGCACAGCCTTATTATACATAGCGGCCTTCTTAGCCGTGTGAATAATGGTTCCGTCGCCGCCTACTGCAATAATAATATCGCAATTAGTCATAAGAGTATCCTCGTCAAGCGCAGGAGCATCAAGCTCCATCGCCTCAGCGAGCGAAATATCGAGATAATATTTGATTGAGAGAGAATCAAGTTTGGCTAACAGCTTCCTCACCGCATCGTCGGCATTCGATTTTTGCAGGTTGGCCACTATTCCTAATATCATAACATCACCTACTCCGAAAGAGATATGTGAGAACGCTCGACGACCTCACAGGGATTTAACTGCGCAGAATATGAGGGACAATCCGACTTTTGTATGTATGCGAGATATTCAATGTTGCCCTGCGGGCCCTTGATGGGTGAAAAATCAAGTCCCAGAACCGAGAAACCCGACTCCACCATAAAATCAGTTATGGTTATGACTACGTCCTTGTGGACAGATATATCGCGAACGACGCCCTTCTTGCCAACATTCTCTTTGCCCGCCTCGAACTGAGGTTTAATAAGGCAAACCGCATAGCCTTCGTTTTTCAGAAGAGTATGAAGAACGGGTAAAATTAGCTTTAGAGAAATGAAGGAGACGTCAACCGATGCAAAATCAAGCATATCAGGCACCTGTTCAGAGGTGACATATCTGAAATTTGTCCTTTCAAGATTGACAACACGGGGGTCGCAACGCAGTTTCCAGGCAAGCTGACCGTATCCTACGTCGATAGCATATATCTTCTCGGCACCGTTCTGGAGCATACAGTCTGAAAATCCGCCCGTCGATGCACCGATATCGGCACAGATCTTGCCATCCAATATGATGTCATAGACCTGCATCGCCTTCTCAAGTTTAAGTCCGCCGCGGCTGACATAACGAAGTGTATTCGAGCGCACTTCAATTTCATCATTCTCGGAGACCTGTGTGCCCGGCTTATCTGCCTTTTGGTTATTGACATAGACATCCCCTGCCATTATAAGCACCTTGGCTTTTTCGCGGCTTTCGGTCAATCCGCGCTCAAATACAGCGGCATCAAGTCTAATCTTACTGCTCAATATTATCCCCCATAATCGTATTGTATATTGAATCTACATCGAAGCCGTATCTTGCAAATGCTGAATCGGTCGACATATGCGGCACAAATCCGTCGTCTATTGCAAAGATTCGGTACTCACCCTTGTAACCCGACTCTGCAAGTCTCGCTCCGATTGCCTCAGCAACACCGCCTGCACGAACACCTTCCTCATAGAAGAAGATCTTATCATAAGCCTTTAACTCATCCACAAGACCTTCAGGCAGCGGCTTTACTCGGTTGATCTTGCAGACCGATACACACGCCTTGTCACAGGCGGCAGCAACATTACCGAAAAGGCGTCCGTAGGTGACGACAACGGCTTTTTCGCTCACTTTGTGCAAGGTATAATCTCTGTCCGAAGTTTCATACCAATCAGGCCTTGATGGCTGCTTTCCTCTCGGATAGCGTACAGCGTCTACTCCGTTACGATAAAGCGCCTTCTTCAGCATCAGGGAGACCTCATCATAGTAGGACGGTGCGTGAATGTGAACGTTCGGCACAGTATTAAGAAATGCGACGTCAAACACACCCTGATGGGTAACACCGTCTTCGCCGACAATTCCCGCGCGATCGATGCACAAGGTTAGATCAACGTCGGCGATGGCGGCATCGTGGATTATCTGGTCATATCCTCTCTGCAAGAAGGATGAATAGACCGCAAACACAGGCAACATACCCATATGTGCAAGCCCGCAGGAATAGGTAACCGCGTGCTGTTCGGCAATTCCGACATCGCAAAAACGCTTCGGATATTTTGAACGGTATTCGGTAAGGCCTGTACCCTCGGTCATAGCGGCTGTGACAGCATATATCCTCTCATCCTTTTCGGCAAGGTCGCATAGAGCCTTTCCAAACTCAAAGGAGAAGCTGTCCTCGCTCAGAGAAACACCAACCTCGCTGTCAAAGCTCGAAACTCCGTGGTATGAAGTAGGACTCTCTTCGGCAAAGGCAAAGCCCTTGCCCTTAACGGTAAATGCGTGTACCAGAGCAGGTTTGTTGGTCATTTTGGCGGCTTCAAGCACGCGGATAACATCCTCGATGCTGTTGCCGTCGACGGGTCCGCAATAGTGGTAACCCATGCTTTCAAAGTAGTTACTCGAATAGAGATTGCTCGAATACAGCAAATTCTTGACGGTAGTTTTTATCTTTGAAATCACCTTTACAAGCCATTTGCCGATAAGCGGAATCGAGCCGGTGAAATTATTTATACAACGCTTGACGGTAATATATCTCTGACCGATTCTTATGCGCGCAAGATGATGGGCAAAGGAGCCTACGTTCTCCGAAATAGACATCTTGTTATCGTTCAAGATAACGATCAATCGCTCGTTACCCTGCCCCGAGTTGTTCAGCGCCTCAAAGGTCATTCCGCCCGTAAATGCACCGTCACCGACAACGGCTATGGAATAGTTGTCATTACCGTCAAGTCGGTTGAATTCGGCAATTCCGCAGGCGGCTGATATAGCCGTACTGCTGTGTCCCGTAAAAACAGGGTCGTGTTCGCTCTCCTTCGGATTCATAAATCCTGAAAGTCCGTTTTCCTTCCTGATGGTGTCAAAGCGATCGGCGCGACCGGTCAGCAATTTATGGACATAGCATTGATGGCCGACGTCAAAAATGATAGAGTCATCGGGTGAATCAAAAACATAGTGCAGACCGATGGTCAACTCAACAACGCCGAGATTAGAGGCCAAGTGACCGCCGTTTTTGGAAACAGTTTTAATCAACTCTTCCCTGATCTCGTTGCTCAAGACCTTGAGTTGATTCATATTAAGTTTTTTCAGGTCCTGAGGACCCTGAATCTTCTCAAGATACATAATGATTCCTTCTTAATGTATGATTAAAGCGGCATTACAAGGGGCACCAAAATGCCAAGCAAAGCACCTGCAAGCACTTCGATAGGCTTGTGACCCAGAGATTCCTTCAACTGCTTAATGCCAAGCAGGTCGTCATCATCCTTTTCCTCATCGATGCGGTCAACCACAATATTGATGGCCTTAGCGTGCTCGCCTGCCTGTCTGCGCACGTTCAAGGCATCGTAAATAACGACAACGGCAAGGACAAAGGCAATGCCGAACTCGACCGATGAAAAGCCGCACATCCTGCATATCGCAATCGCCAAAGCGGTGACACAGGCGGTATGGGCGCTGGGCATTCCGCCCGATCCGACCATACGCTCAAGTTTCAACTTCTTTGTGAAGATCAACACGAGCAAAGTCTTGAGCACCTGCGCAATAAACCACGAGGTAATAGCGCACATTAGCACGTAGTTGTGAAGCAGTTCAGAGATGTTATACAAAAAAGCGTTCATAATTAATGATCCCTCATAACGAGATATTTTGTCAATTCTATAAGGTCGGCCGCCTCTTCACCGAAGCAAGCAAGCGCGGCGCAAGCCTTGTTTGAATATTCGGTAACCATTTGGTTTGCCTTCTCAAGCCCAAGCCGAGCGACTATGGTGGACTTATCATTTTTGTCGTCGCTGCCTACTGCCTTACCAATGAGACTTTGGTCACCGATAACATCAAGAATGTCATCACGAATCTGAAATGCAAGGCCTAAGTTTTCGGCAAACTCATCGGCGGCAAGACGATATTCAGGCTTTCCTGCCGCAAAACAGCCCATTTCGCAGGCAGTCTTAAGCAAGGCGGAGGTCTTGAGCGAATACACTTTTATTATATCCTCAACCGACGGTGATCTGCCATCCTGAGAGATATCCATCATCTGACCGCCGACCATTCCATGCATACCGCAGAACGTCGAAAGCGAGCCAACTGCGGATACGATCCTGTCAGCAGGCAGGTCTGCCTTTGCTACGGTATCAAATGCAAGGGATTGCAGTGCATCACCTGCTAAAAGGGCTACATCCTCACCGTACACCTTGTGACAAGAAGGTCTGCCTCGTCTCAGGTCATCGTCGTCCATACAGGGCAGGTCGTCGTGGATGAGAGAGTAGGTATGAATCATCTCAACTGCACAGGCGAAAGGCAAGGCTTTGAAGGCGTCACCATCGCAGACACGGCAAAACTCCAAAACGAGCAACGGTCTTAACCTTTTTCCTCCTGCCATAAGGCTATATCTCATCGCATCAATCAGCACGTCATACTTTGTTCCGACGGCGCTAACGCAATCTTCAAGCGCCTGTTCGATCTGCACAGAGTATCGGTTCAGCAACTCAGTCATTGTTTTCACCCTCGGCAAAGTTCATCTGCGATATCTTAAGTCTGGCCTCGGTCAAGACGGTATTGCAGTCAGCAACAAGTCCGCCCGCTTCTTCAAAAAGCTTCAGCGACTCTTCAAGAGAGGCATCGCCCGATTCAAGTATTGCAACGATCTCTTCAAGGCGTTTGATCTTATCGCCATAGGTAGCGTGATTCATAATATCATTCCTCCGAAATAGATGTGACAACACATTCGGCTGAGCCATCCTGTAATTTGAGTTTCAGTCTGTCATTTAGGGATAAATCATTAACAGACCGAAGGATGTCGTCACCTTTGTATGCAATAGAATATCCGCGCGACAAGGTCTTAAGCGGACTGTAAGCATCAAGCTTTGCCGCAATGATGCTCAATTTTTTTGAATGTTCATCGATGCTCGCGTCTGCAATGCGGTTATAGGACGTACAAACTCTGTCAAAGGTCTCATACAATGAATCAATGTATGAAATCGGAGAACGGAGCACACGGTTTTCGGCAAGTCGTTTTAACTCGTTTTCAGACTGTGTGATCTTATTTCTAACGACAGATGCGGCTGACCGTTTCAGCTGGCTGATCAATTTTAATACATCGTTGACATCAGGCACTGCGAGTTCGGCTGCCGCCGAAGGAGTCGGAGCGCGCAGATCGGAAACGAAGTCGCAGATGGTAAAATCGGTTTCGTGACCGACGGCTGAAATAACGGGAATTTCAGAAGCATAGATGGCACGTGCAAGCCCTTCATCATTGAAGGCCCACAGGTCTTCAATTGAGCCACCGCCTCGGCCAATTATAATTACATCGACGGAGATATCGTCATTGACCGCTTTTACAGCGGTCCTTAACTGCTCAGCGGCAAATTCACCCTGAACAAGCACGGGGTACATCAAAACCTCAACCGCAGGCATCCTTCTGCCTAGGATGTTGAGTATATCCTGAACGGCCGCCCCTGTCGGCGAGGTTATTACTGCAATTCTTGACGGATATCGAGGTATCGGTTTCTTATGAGCCTCGTCGAACAGGCCTTCATCCTGCAGCCGCTTGGCCATCTGGTCAAAAGCGATCTTAAGAGCGCCGATGCCATCGGGCTGTATCTCCTCAATATACAACTGATAGACCCCGTCTCGCTCATACACAGCGACTCTGCCACGACAGATTACCTTCATACCGTTTTGCAGGTCAAAAGGTACCTTCTGCGCGTACGATCGGAACATAACTGCCTTAATGACCGCGTTCTCATCCTTGAGCGACAGATAGAAATGACCAGACTTATAATGATTGACAAAGTTGGATATCTCCCCTGCCACAAAGACCGAACGCAATTGGCCGTCGGTTTCGATGAGTCCTTTGACGTAGTTATTCAGTTGTGCAACCGTCATAACTAAAGAATCGGTCAAAAACACCCACTCCTATATGCAGATAAAAGGGCAACTCCAACGGCATTATCAGATGAATACTGAGGCTGAGCGAAACTGCCGTTATGTTTCTCTGTGATATATTTGGAAATATAGCTGTTGCTCATAACACCGCCCGCATAAATTATCGGAAGGTCGCCGAAACGCATCCTGCAGTCTTGGCTCATTCTGTCAACGACTGCACAGACCGAAGCAATCGCAAACTTGGCTATATCCTCGGGCATTTCGCCCTTTTCAAGCATTGTGCGGCATTGATTTTCTATCCCCGACATACAGGGGTCGTACCCCTTCATTGTCGGCTTGATATGATACTCGCGGTTGCTTTTTTGCGCAAGCGCATCTAACGCAGGTCCAGCAGGAAAAGCAAGCCCCAGCATACCGCCGACCCTATCGATAACCTGACCTGCTTTCAGATCAAGGCTTCCTGCGACCTGAGTTGCAGAAATGACGCAGGTATCATCGGGCTTACACAGCACAGCCTCCGACGTGCCTCCGGAAAAATGGAATGCAACAAACTGCTTGTCCATCAGGTCCATTCTGTCAGCCGAATACAAGGCCGCGGCTATATGTCCGCATTGATGCGAAAAATAATGTAGATCAACTCCGACGAGAGCGCCGATGCTGTCGGCAAAGGAACGTCCGACCGTAAAACAAGGCATATAACTGTCCTCAAGGTCTCGGGGACGAACCGAAACGCCGATCCCTTTCACACGATCCGAGAGAGACCCAAACTCCTCTTGCATCTGCGAAAAAAGTTCGGGCAACTGCCTGACGTGATGGAATACAGCATCACTCTGTCGAAGACCGAGGTCACCCTGCCTTACAGGCAAAAGCTTCTTGTAATTTGCAAGAACCTTTCCCTCGTCTGAAACAAGAGCAAGCGAAGTTGTATAGTTGCTCGTATCAATTCCGAAAAACATTATGCATTTTCCTTGCCGCGTGCGATCGTACCGAGGACGCCGTTTACATAGCTTGAATCATCCTCGCCGCCGAACTTCTTGGCGATCTCGACAGCCTCGTTGATGGAAACACTGTCAGGAACGTCGGAAAAGAGAATCTCGTATACAGACAGACGCATTACCGAAAGGGCAACCTTTGATACGCGGTTAATGGTCCAACCCTGCAAATTCTTCGAGATAACCTCGTCGATCTCAGCAATATGTTCAAAAACTCCGCAGGCAGTCTCGCGTGCAAATTGGTCGTTTTCGACCTGACGGGCCTCGACGGCGGTCTCCATTATCTGCGAAACAGGCTCCTCGCGAAAATTCTTTTCAAAAATCAGTTCAAACGCCAACTCTCTGGCTGCCGATCTTGATAGCATATATTCAACCTCCTACCGTATATATACACTTTATATAATATAACATATTTATAATAATTTCAATATAAATTAAATATGTCCGACAGATTTTTTCATCCGTCGGACATAGCAATTTACAATATTCTATTCAACCGTCTTGGGAATATCGATATCGACGACGTGAACGTTGACCTGAGTTACAGCAGAGTTGGTCATATTCTGCACTGATTTCTTAACCGACTGCTGAACCTTCTCGCAAACGGAGGCGATCTTTACCCCCATATTCAGCTTGATATATAGATCGATGATCAAAGAGCCGTCACCGGTTTTGACGTGGACAGATTTGGTAGAGCCGGGGCGAAGCATCTTCTTGATATCGGGTGTATCGACCATAGCACAGACTCCGTCAACATCCAAGGCTGCCAATGACACTATCTTAGCAACGACCTCATCGGACAATAAAACGCTCTGTTCGGTATGATTATTTATGTTCATTGGTATTACCTCCTTTGTGTTATCATTATTATAACACATAAATTCCGACTTCACAACCTATTTTATGTTTATTATTTTAATATTTTCAAGTTGGACATCATAATTGGAGGTAACGACATCCTGAATCTGCAGAATTTCCGAGTTAGACAACTCTTTAGCATAGACAACGATGCTTGCGTTATTTTCAGCCAAAACCACAACGCACTCATCAAAACCTTTTGCTATTATAAGCGACTCGATGTCAGACTGTTTGCTCTGTCGCTCAACAAGCTCAATGTGCGATTTGTAAGCAAGCGCCTTGTCCTCGTCGCTCGCCTTTGCACTTTTCTCGATCTCTTCAAACTCAGCAATCGCATCCTCATAGGCCTTCGTTCGCTCGTTTCTTGCCTTTTTGAAATAATCGGTGTCGATGGTCACCTTATCGGTTGCGACATATTCTGCCTGACCGGTCTTGTTTGATGATGATGTCGTGTCGGATAACAGCTGATTGTTTGGATCGGTGTATTTCCAATTGATATATATAGCTGCCGCCAAAATCAGCACCAAAACAGACGTTACGATCTGCTTTTTTGCAAAAAATTTCTTTCCGTTAGATTTCATCCTTGATAACCCCCAACAACACATACTTTTTTTGATGGTATATTCAAAGCCGTTGTAACCGCAGTCACAATGCGTTCCTTGACCTGCTCATTCTCTGCCTGAGAGGAAACGACGACTACTCCCCTAACCGTTGGAGCGATTGTCGTAACGACAAGCGCCTGTTGTCCGCCGTCCTTGTCTTCAACGAGGATGAGGCTTTGCTTGGTGTCGCTTTTTTCCTGGGTTTTCTTTGTTGCGTCGCCCTCGTAGTCGTTAGACTTGTCGTTTGACTCATCGACAAGGTCAGCGTAGACCGTCTCCTTGGAACTTTCGAGACTTACAAGCACCTGTGCATTCTTCTCGCCTGTTATCCCCTCAACAACCGATGCGAGCCTATCCTCAAGTTGCTCAACATATTGCTCATCTGTATCTACTTTAACCTTATCTTTGCCACCCTTACCCGTAAAAGTGGATAAATAGATCAGAACGATCCCTGTTATTGCAAGAAAAAACAGCACCTTGCCCGCGTTTTTCTTATTAAGAATTTCATTCAGCCTTTTCATCTTTTTCCTCCGAAATGGCAACATCACAAAAGACGTCAAATCTCTTCAACAATAGATTTTTAATCATTTGAGTATCGGCCTCATGCTCCTTTGGTATGTAAACAGAAATATGCTTAAGAGACACGTTACCGTACTTTCCTTTGTTAAATTCTATGCTGATTTGTCCATTCTTTATACCAAATTGTTGCAACGTATCAAGGACAGTCCTTTCGGTTTCCTCAGTAAGCGAGCTAACAACCCGGTCGGTGAGGTAGGATTCCGCCTGCTGACTATCAAAATCTTCGCTATATTCAGGCAGTTTCGGAGCTTGACCCAACATTGACATTATTGAGCCTATTAAGGCCGCGGCAATCACGAGGTTTATGACAGTTTTCATATTTTTGCCAAGAGAATTGCTGGGCAAAAGAAGTTGAACCGCCGCACCAATGACCGAAACTATGCACAGCGCGCTTATAGCGTTTTGCCACCCACTCATAGCCTGTTTCCCAAAGATAACACAGTAAGCGTTGACATTACTATAAGTAACAAAGAGCATAACAGTATAACTATCAGCACGGTCAACAACCCGCTTATAGAATTAAACAGGTCGACCACCGCTTTCCGTTGTGTAATTTCAAAAATTGATCGTGCCGCCCACACGACCAACTGCCATAGCAAAAGTTTAATAAGGGGCGGAAGAAAAATCAAAGATACTGTTATTACAGCATAAATGCCGACCGAAGATCTTACGAGGTCAACGCTGCCGAGTATAACCGAAAGCGAGTCTCCCCACGCTCCGCCGACTATCGGCACAAATGATCCCAACGCCGATTTTGCGGCCTTAATCGCAAGGTTATCGCCAATACTGCTGAGCCTTGTTTGAAGTCCGATTATGCCTGTCAGAACGGTAGTCAACACCGACAGCAAGGTAATAATCACCTTCTTGACACCGCCTGCCAGGGAGAACGGAACCCTTGCAAGCGAGGTGCATACCGTTGAGGCCAACAACATATGACAACAAGGTAAAAACACACCGCTGTTGATTGTCGCAAAGCCATCCGAATAGGCAACCATTATGACCGAATATGTACCCGATACGGCGGTAAACCCCGATGCAATCAAAAGTCCCGCAAAGACAGGTATAAACGAGTTTATAAAAACAGTACAGGCGGATAACGACTCCGAAACCTGTTCAAAAAGGCTGCTCATTGGGCTAATTAAAATCATAGCACAGGAAGACAGAGTTATCATATCAAAAACATCCTGAGCCCAACCGCCTGATTTAATTACGTTTGACATTACGACGGTAATCAAACCGAACACCATCAGATACCCAAGCGAACGGATAGGCAGGGTGTATTCGGATAAAAGATCGACAAACACCGATGAGATTATCTCAATTATGCTGAGTCCGTCATCACCGAGCGGCTGTTCGGGTGAAATATTAAACTCCTTAAAGATGCTTATCACTTGGTCAGGAGTTGCGTCTTCAATATTGTCGACGTCAAATTCATCGTATACCGATCGAATCTCCTCGTCTTGTGTCGTTGCCGATACGCTGAAAAAGGACAGGCTGACGACCGCAAGGGTAATCAAGGCAACAATAATTTTTTTCATAGACTACGCCTTTATCATTTGTGTCGCAATTTCCAACAGATCAAGCAGCATCGGCACGTAGAGAGTCGCGATACTGACTTTCGCGGCCAACTCGACCTTGTCCGCCAAGGACTTGTCTCCGCAATCGTTGCAGATATCCGAAGCAAAGCTACCGATATAACATATCCCCAAGCCTTTAAGCATAACGGATAGATATTTCTCAATATCGGAATTTGATGACACTGCCTTCTCCATATCATCTATCACCGGAACGAGTGTCCTCAGGGCAAGAAACAGTATAACTGCCGATGTAATTATTGAAAGAAACATAGCATATTCCTTGTTATGTTGCTTGAATACTGTGGCCACTGCTACGACGATGATACATACTGCTGAAACGGTTATTATATTCATAGGTCAAACAGCGACTTAACCGCGTCGAAGAGTTCACTTATCTCGCTGACTATCATCATAAGAACCACAACAAGCCCTGCTATAGTTGTCATCATGGCCTGATCCTCTCTGCCCGAGCGGATGAGCAACTGATTAAACACCGCAACAATGATTCCTATCGCCGCAATTTTGAAGATAAAATCCACTTCCATACCAATCACCTATATCATAATGACCGCAACAAAGGCGGCGGCAAGCAGTCCTAATTTCAAATACATACCCGACCTTGTCCTGACCGTCTGACTGAACTCGTCCCTTATTTGAGTCAGGCAGTCAAGGCATAGCGACAGCTCCTCACAGGCGGAATCGGAATCTATCACCTGCAGGCGTTCAAAGCTTCCTTGCACACATTCAACCGCTTTTACAGGCAGATCGAGGGTCCTGAGATTTTCGACAAATACTGAAACAACATCTTCATCATCGATAGCGAACGAAAAGATTTCTTCAACAGATATTGCTTTAAGTATCAAACGCAACGGCTCCTTTTTGAATCTGATCTGACGGTAGACCGACTGGACCAGCGAAATCAATCGGTCGAGTAGATCAAGAGACCTTTGCATCCGAGTGTATTTGAGCCAACCGATGATCGCAGGTACAGACGATATCATCAATATTCCTATCCATTTCATATTTATCTCCCGTATAATACAGTTCTTTGACTTGACCTAACTTTACCGAATCAAGCAAAACCAATACATCAAACAGCTCTACATCAATTTTGAGTGCCTTTAATCTGACGATTGCATTGGGTATAGAATCGGAATGTAAGGTTGAAATAAATCTAACACCGCTTGACATACAGGCCTGCAAGGTATCTGCATCGTCTGACAGTTCGTCAAAGGCAATAATCTGCGGATTAAAATATTTAAGCATTGCCCGAACGGCAAAAGCCTTGTTTATATCGGTCATAACGTCAACGTTATATCCTAGGTCAAAGGCTGACCCGTCCTTGTTCATTGCGGCAATCTCACCGCGCTCGTCGGCCACCGATACTCTGAATCCCCAACACGAATATTGTCTTACCATATCCCTGAGCATCGTTGTTTTCCCTGAACCCGGAGAGCCTATCAGCAGGATGTTTAGAGGTCCTTGTCCGACG
>JAZTZA010000272.1:0-5143 GCA_045637185.1 Acutalibacteraceae bacterium | reverse complement strand
CGATTTCACCAAAGGGGAAAGCCTTTGATTTCACCGTGCGAAGCACGATTTCACTTTGCTTGTATTATAAAATATTTTTGATGTAATATTTGTAGAAACGAGATGGTCACTATGGCTAAAAGTAAACTTGCAGTTGCATCTATGGATTTTGCCGTAAAAGTATTAAAACTATGTGATGGCATTAAAGGACACTATTCTCTTGTTAATCAGCTCGAAAGATCGGCCACAAGTATCGGCGCAAACATTCGCGAAGCAAATTATGCTCATAGCAAACCTGATTTTATTTCAAAATTACAAATATCACTTAAAGAATGTTATGAGACAGAATATTGGCTTGAGCTTATGATTAATGCTGACATATTGAAGGATGAGGTTGTAAAAGCTTTATTGCACGATTGTGGTTCTATTCGCAGAATGCTGGTTTCATCTATCAACACTATGAAAAACAAGGAGTAATTTTGTGAAATGTTAAAAGGTGCTTTAATAAATAATATACATTATTGCAAATTTCCAAAGGGTATTAACAACATAGAGGAGTTTGTTAAGTTCCTAAATGAAAAGTATAATTCTTTTGTTGAGTTAGAAGTTTTGATTGAAGAAGGTTGTGTTGCTCCGTTTTTTATAGAAGAAGATTTGAAAACGGAAAAACAATATTGGAATCTCTCTAGTATTCGGCTTGTAAAGGAGTGTGAGGTTTCGATTCTAAAGCGTTGGGAATACAAAGAGAAGTTACAAAAAGTCATAAAGAAAAAATGTGTTAATTGCATTCACTATTCAGATGATGTTTGTGATGAAGATTACAAATCGTTTATTGAGCATATTGACTTAAATGGTGAATGCTATGGATATGAAACGAAAAAGCAAGAGGTTCAGGATTAAGGTTTTTTTGTTTCATTTTGTTTGTCAGTTTCGACTGTGACCTTTTATCTCCATTGTTTGACAAAATTCGCTAAGCGTGATAAAATATCCGAAAAGTTCTTGTTGTTGATGTATACTTGGGCAAAGTCTACTAAAACTGTTTAGGAGGACAATTCAGATATGAAGCGGATATTGATCTTGCTTACCGCGCTGATGCTGCTGATTTGTTTTGCAGGATGCGGTGAGGCCGATTCAGCCGAAGGCGATTCCCTGCATACCGATAGCGCAAACGATATTATGACTTCCGGCAACTTTAACACCATCGGGGACGTCTCCTCAAGGGGAGAGACCGCCCCTGCGGCTTCTGATCCCGTTACCTCGTCTCAGAGCAAGGATAACAGCGTAAGCGTAGCCGATGCCTTCTCTGCATATCAGACGGCGCTGAACACCACACTTGCTAAGCAAAGCTATGTCTATTCGGGCAAGCAGACCTATTCGGCTGTCATCGATTCTGCGACCGTCCTGCTTGAAAGCTGTGTTACCGACGCCAAGAGCGACGGAAAGGATGCCGTCTGCACCGTTACGGTGACCGCCAAGGATAATCATAACAAGGAGCAGTATTCCTCTGTGGACGGGCTCTTTGCGGTCAAGGAGAAGGGCGAAGCCTACGTATACAACAAATACACCGACTTCGTCGACCCCGACAACAGTTCTAAACTGACCCAGCTCGAGAATTATACCAAACAGCCGCTGAGCAACTGGCTCGACACCTCCTTTGAATTTTCAAAGAACGACGTGGCGAGTGCCAGCTTCAACGGGGAGGACCGCTACACCTTCACCCTCAAGACCGACAGGGCCAACAGCATCGTCCAATCCCTTTTGGGCGGCATCGATCTTCAGGAGGAGTCGACCGAGGTGTCGGTCAGCTACTTCGTGGTGTCGGTGCGCATCTCGAAGCAGGGCGTGACAGCCTATAACTGCTCGGTGATATGCACCATCGGGGAGGATGGCAACACCTATAAACTGACGGGAGAATATGAAGTGGCGGAATTTGATGAATCAAAGGATTCCATTGAAACGCCCGACTGGTTGAAAAAGTAACATATTAAAATTTGCGGGCAGTGTTTTAAGGCACTGCCCGTTATTGTTAGGAGATGTGGCATTGAAGGAAAAAAAGCGTCGCGGCTTTCCGATTTCGGTTCGGCTTATAATCGCAGGAGCTTGCGTTGTGGTCGAGCTTGCGCTTATTCTGGCGATGTTCTACTGGCTGAAGATAAGTGCCGCGCTTATATATACCATATTCCAGCTTGTCGGAGTGGTATTCGTCATATATATCGCAAATCAGCCCGCCAACGCGAGCTATAAAATGGCGTGGATACTCTTCATCGTCGTGTTTCCGCTTGTGGGGTGCTTTTTCTATCTCATACGTGGCGGAAGCAGGGTGGCCCCACGGGTCAAACGGCGACTGCGCGCCCTCGACGAGAGCAGTTTTGCCTGCCTGAGAGATGACCGCGCCGTCTTGAAGACGCTGGCTGAGCGATATCCGCAGGCGGCAAGGCAGTCGGCCTATCTTAAAAGGGCGTCGGGCTATCCCGTTTATGCCGACACCTCGGTGGAGTACGTGCAGTTGGGCGAAAACATCTGGCACCGCTTGCTCGAGGAGCTCGAGAGGGCAGAGGTCAGCATCTATCTGGAATTTTTTATTCTGTCGGAAGGTATAATGTGGGACGCCATACACAAAATACTAAAGTCCAAGGCTCAGCAGGGTCTCGACGTACGCATTATGTTCGACGACTTCGGCTCCATTAACCGACAGTACAAGGGCTTTTTGAGCCGAATGCGCGAGGACGGCATTAAGGTGTCGGTCTTTAATCCCATCAGGCCGTCGGTGGATATGTTTATGAACAACCGCAACCATCGTAAGATGGTCATCATCGACGGTCAGACGGCCATCACGGGCAGTTTCAACATCGGCGACGAGTACATCAACGTCTGGAAGCGCCACGGTCATTGGCTGGACAGCGCGGTGGTACTAAGGGGAAGCGCAGTCAATTCCTTCACGACAATGTTTTTGAGTATGTGGAGCTTCATCAACGGCAGCGACTTTACACCGCCGCCCCTACCCGAGCCGGTCGATGCCAAGGGGTACTGCCAACCCTATTGCGACGGCCCCTTCAATCCCGAAAACCCTGCTGAAAACCTGTATATGCAGATACTCCATTGTGCCGAAAAGTACGTCTACATCACCACGCCATACCTCATTCTCGACGACAATATGGAGATATCGCTAAGGCAGGCGGCACTTTCGGGTGTTGACGTTCGCATCATAACCCCAAAGGTGCGCGACAAGTGGTACGTACATCCCGTCACCCGTTCCTATTATACGGGGTTGCTCAGGTCGGGCATCAGGATATACGAGTACACCCCCGGCTTCATCCATTCCAAGCTCTTCGTTTCGGATGATGAGGTTGCCTGCGTTGGTTCGGTAAATCTCGACTACCGCAGCTTCTATTTCCACTTTGAATGCGGCGCGTGGCTGTGCGGTAACGAGGCGGTCGGGCAGGTGTCGAGGCATATTTCTCAGCTTTTTGAGCAAAGCGAGGAGATAACCCTTGACTCAATGAGAAAGAGACCCTTCACCGAGCGGGTCAAGGAGTCGGTCTTGCGCCTTCTGGCCCCTTTTATGTAGTTGACAAAACTGTAAATTTCGGGTATCATTAAATCAGGAAATAAACTAACGGAGGTTTTTAATATGAAAAAGAATTGTAACGTGTTTGCCGTTATCGGAATCGTTGTTGCCACTCTGGCCGCTCTTGCCGGTATTGCCTACGCCGTATACTACTTCGTCGAGCGTAAGCGTTGCCTCTGCGCCGGTGAGTGCTATGAGTTTGACTGCGAGGATTGCGACGAGGATTGCGACGAGTGCCCTATGTGCAGTGACGACTGCACCGACGCTCAGGACGCTGAGTAAGTTTGATTAAATAAAAACAGCCCGCAATTTTTGCGGGCTGTTTTTGCGTCTAATCTTGGTCGGGGATGGACAGAGCAAGGGCGGAGTTGCCGTAAGCGGAGTCGTCGGTGACCTCGCGGAGCACCTCCAAAAAGGGCGGCAGGGATATCTCCTGCTCCTCGCTGAGCAATTCTACCTCAAGGAATGCCTGCCTGTCCCAAAAGTCAAACACGTCCAACTCAAAGTAGGTGTTGCGCCAGACAAGGCAGTAGCGAGTCTTTTCAATGCTTCGGCGCAACGGGTCGGCAAAGTTGAGCAGATTGCGGTATTCCTCAGCGGTGAGCGGCTCTTCTATCTCGATTCGGGTGCGGTCGGTCAGCCTTTGCTTAACAGTTTTGACATAACTGCAGTCCTCTCCATCGCCGCGACGGCGCACGCGCGCATTGGTTCCGTCGGGTAGCAGGATATAGGTCTGCGACAGCTTAACAGCGCGACATTCGGGCAGGGATGAAAGCATCTGCAGGTCGGGCATTTTTATGAGAAATTTCCTCTCTATCTCGCGCGGCTCGGGTATGCCGAGCAGGGCGGACACCTCGTCCAAGAGGGGCTCGCAGGACTCGCTTACGTCCACCACTCGCAAATGCGGATGCCCTACCCAATCGATCACCGCCCTGCGTTCCTTTGCCTGCTCATTCCCGACCAGCACAAACACGCCCTCAAAGGCATCCCGCTCGGTCAAACTTTCGGGCACCTTTTCATCCTCGCCAAATGGGTAAACGGCGAGGGTCTTTTCATTTTCATCGGGACTATCGGCCGTTTCGCAGGGCAAAATTATATTCCACCCAAACTCAGCGAGCCTACCGCGAAGCATATCGATTGCTCTATCTATTTTTGTGGCTGAACTGCCTGTCAGCACGATTTTGGTTGACATAACAACATCTCTCTTGCGATAAAATTGTTTTATAAGGGCATTTTAGCACACCTTGCGGCCTTTTTCAATCGTCAACGGTATAAATAACCTGCGCCTTGGGGAAGATAGACCCAAAGGAAAGGCGGTTTTATGATGCTGGGTGAATATATAAAGGCGTTTTTGGTGGGCGGTGCTATCTGCCTTATCGGTCAGCAGTTGATAGATTGGACCAAGCTGACCCCTGCGCGCGTGCTTGTCGGATACGTGGTCGCAGGGGTTATACTGAGCGCAATCGGGCTCTACGGCCCCTTCGTTGAATGGGCAGGCTGCGGCGCGAGTGTGCCTCTGACGGGGTTTGGCCATCTGCTCGCGCAGGGGGTCAAGGAAGCGGTTAAGGACAAGGGCCTGCTCGGCGCAATAACGGG
>JAZTZA010000271.1:0-1164 GCA_045637185.1 Acutalibacteraceae bacterium | reverse complement strand
CGTATTGCTCGGGCTTGGCCGACTTACCCGTACCCTGCTCTACAACACCGCACATCATCTGGCGCAACAACTCCGCATGTTGCTGTGAAAGCACGCGCAGAGGCTCAGCAGGCTCGAGCCTGTCAACTTTCTCGCCGTCGGTGGTGCCTTCAACGATGCTAGGAGTGACGAGGTAGCCGCCATTGGCCACCGCCGCAACCATCGTCGCAACGTGCAAGGGGGTCAGCATCAGGTCACCCTGCCCGAAGGAAAGGTTGGCGAGGGCGGCAGGCCGCGTTTTCAGTTCAGCAAGGTTTGGCAAAGTGCCTGCCGTCGCCGTAAGAGACTTAGCAAGAGAATAGGCGCGGTTAAAGCCCATTCGCACGCACATATCGTAGATGGCCTCGGCACCCGTGTTGATGCCGAGGTCGATGAAGTAGCAGTTACAGGACTTTGCCAAAGCCTCGGGCATACCTAACGCCCCGTGGCCTGACAGCAGATGACAATGAAAGAGGTTGGTTCCGATGGGGGTCTCGCCCGTACAGTTTGAGGTGAACATCGTTGTCGCGCCGCCTTTGAGAGCGGCGGCCGCAACGCAAATTTTAAAGACCGAGCCGATGTTGTAGGAGGACAAAACGCGGTTTACAAGGGGTGCGCTTGCGTCGTTGAGCACCTCGCCGACCGAGTAAGGCGAATAGGTCGGCAGACTGCAGGAGGCAAGAAGCCTGCCTGTATCCGATTCCATCACTATTACCGCGCCCTTTTCTATGGTCTGTGACGCCACCCTTTCCACTATCCGTTGCACCCGAGAGTCAAGGGTCAGCACCACCCCACCCCTTGCCCGAGGTGTGCCTACCACCGTCGGCTCCACTCCCGAAAGGGGCCTACCCACCGCATCTACGGTGTAGGTCACCTTCAGCGGCTCCTTTCCTCCGAGCAGGCTGTCGTAGGCATACTCTATGCCTGTCACCGCCCTGCCCTCGCCGTCGAGGTAGCCGATAACGTGGGCGGCAATCTGATTTTCGGAGTATCGCACAGGGACGGTGTATATCTCGGCATCGGCGCAAAGAAAATCGGACGGCACCTCAACCAGCACGGGATTGCCGCTTTGCAATCCCTCGAGAGCGGCTTGTGCCGCTTGGCCCGACAACTGCTCGGTCACCGCCGCGACCGCATCGACCGTCG
>JAZTZA010000270.1:0-2223 GCA_045637185.1 Acutalibacteraceae bacterium | reverse complement strand
GTGTTCCTTGTATGCGTCTGTTTTGCCCCATTTTTCTTTGGCTTCAGCCTTATGCTTTTCAAATTCGCTGTTGTCAAATGCTTTCATAACATTTTCTCCTTTCACGGCACCGTCAATGGCGGAAATTAACCGTTCTAACCGTTCTTTTTTGAGTGTGAGCAGGTGTCTTTGCTCTTTTAGCGCCTTGTTTTTATCATAATTCGGGGATGACAAAATCTCCTCGATGTTTTTTAAGGAAAAGTCAAGTTCACGGTAAAAGAGAATCTCTTGCATACGAAGAAGAGAATTTTTGTCGTAAAAACGATAGCCTGTAGACCTGTCAACAAAGGCTGGCGTCAACAATCCTATTTCATCGTAGTAGTGCAGTGTGCGCACACTTACACCCGTAAAGCCAGCAAATTCTTTAATCTGCATTTTCAAATTTTATCACCTCTCAATACAGAGTATACACTATGACGGAGCGTGAGAGTCAATAGCTTGTTTAAAAAATGTTGATGGGCGTTCAATAAATTCTTCTTTATCGAACAGATTGTATCACATAAATATGAATTCTTCCACCCAAATAAAAATGGGCTGTTTTTCACGATGAAACTAATCTTTTGTGTTAAAACGGCAGAAACCCTTATATCGCAATGATTTTGGATATAGAAAAAGAACGAAAGTTGCAATACCGATGGTATCATAACTTTCGTTCTTATGTGGTGCGGATAAGAGGACTTGAACCTCCACCGAGTTGCCCCGACTAGAACCTGAATCTAGCGCGTCTGCCGATTCCGCCATATCCGCATATAAAACGCATTAAGCGCAAGGATTATTATATAACCCAAACTGCCCTGTGTCAAGTCTTTTTTTGACCCGCTTGCAAAAAACTTGCAACTGCTGTATTATATAATGTATGAAAGGAGGGAAAGGCCGTGAATCCGATAGGACTTTACCTGCATATACCCTTTTGCGTGCGCAAATGCGGCTACTGCGACTTTTACTCGGTCTGCGACCTCTCGCTCGCCGATGCCTATACCGACCGCCTCTGCCGCGACATAGAGCGACTCGAAGCTACCGCCGACACCCTCTACATCGGAGGCGGCACTCCGTCCCTTTTGGGCGCCGACCGCCTTGCAAAAATATTGAACACCGCAAAGTGCATATTGACTCCTGACTGTGAGGTGACAGTTGAGGTCAACCCAGGCGACCCTCTCGAACTGCTGTTGCCCGCCCTTGCCGAAGCCGGTGCCAACCGCCTTTCCATCGGTATGCAGTCCCACTGTGATGCCGTGCTGAATAAGCTCACTCGTCGCCACAACGCCGACGATGTCGAAAAGGCGATCGACCTTGCCCGCGAAAGCGGCTTTCAAAACATTTCTCTCGACGTGATGCTTGGAGTCGAAGGCCTGACCCTGCCGATATTGAAGGATACCCTCGACTTTTGCCGCGATGCGCAGGCCGACCACGTTTCAGCCTATATGCTGAAGATAGAGGAGGGCACACCTTTTTCTGCTTCAATCGGCAGTATGATCCTGCCCGACGAGGACGAAACTGCAGAGCAGTATCTTTTCACCTGCGAGACACTGCAAAGCTACGGCTTCGAGCAGTATGAGATAAGCAACTTCGCCAAGGACGGCAAGCGCAGCCGTCACAATATGAAATATTGGAACCTCGACCAATATATCGGCATCGGCCCCGCCGCACATTCCTATTATAACGGCAAACGCTTTTACTATCCGCGTGACCTGACCCGATACCTCAACGGCGGTGAGCCGATAGACGACGGTTCGGGTGGCGACTTCGAGGAATATGTTATGCTGCGGCTCCGCCTGAGCGACGGACTTAACTTTGCCGATGCCCTCGAGAGATACCCCGACCAAAATGAGCGGCTTGATGCAATTCGACAGTCTGCGATAGCGTTTGACAAGGCGGGCTTGCTCAGATGTGATGCCGAAAGGGTGTCTCTGTTGCCCAAGGGTTTTCTGGTGTCGAACAGCGTAATATCAGAGCTTTTGTTGTAGAAAACAGACCGTTGAAACGCGACAGTTTCGGCGGTTTTTGTTTTCAAAAATAAAGGTTGAAAACTTTTTTGAATTTTTTGAAAAAAAGTGTTGACAAGGGGGAGGTGATGTGGTAATATAATCAGGCGCCCAACGAAAAGGGTGGCAACAAAAGGACCTTGAAAATTAAACAACGAAAGAAACGGACCCAAATTTTTTTGAGTAACTTTTCTTACTAAAC
>JAZTZA010000269.1:0-4092 GCA_045637185.1 Acutalibacteraceae bacterium | reverse complement strand
GAACTTCGACGGTCTGCGTGAGTTTTACAACGGCTGGCTGACCGATTCGGACGACTTCCGTTACAGCACCGAGGAGCTGGATCAGCTTGATATCGATGACATCTCCGATATGCTGTTTGAGAGGGCTCAGAAGCTCTATGACGAGCGTCTGGAGACCTATGGCAAGGAGATCATCGGCGACATCGAGCGCAAGGTCCTCCTGCGTGCAGTCGACCTCAACTGGATGAACCACATCGACGCTATGGACGAGTTAAGGCGCGGCATCGGACTTCGTGCCTACGGCCACCACAACCCCGTCGACGAGTACCGCAACGACGGCGCCGATATGTTTGAAGAGATGATCGAGACCATTCAAAACGACACCGCCAGAACGGTGCTGACGGTCAACATCCGTATCGGCGAGGAGGTCAAGCGCGAGCAGGTTGCCAAGATCACCGGCGAAAACGCAGGCGGCGACCCCGACAGCGCCAAGCCCAAGGGTTACTCCAAAAACGGACTTTGCCCCTGCGGCAGCGGCAAGAAGTACAAGCGTTGCTGCGGAAAGAACGAAGCGTAAAAGTTAAAAACAGCACGCAAGTTTCGGCTTGCGTGCTGTTTTTTTATTCTTCGTCGGGGTGGAAGTGCCTGTAAACCGCCTGTGCCGAAGGGACGTTCATTCCCTTGACCTGCATCAGATCCTCAAGCTCAGCCAGCCTTATTGCGTTGACGGTGCCGAAATGGGCCATAAGCGCCTTTGCGCGTGTCTGCCCGACACCCTCGATCTCGGTCAGCGAGGAGCCGAGCATCTTTTTCTTGCGCCGTTGCCTATGGTACCCGATCGCAAATCGATGCACCTCCTCCTGTATCCTGTAAACGAGGTTGTAGGCGCTCTTTGTGGCCTTGATGCCGATCTCGTCTCCGTCGGAGGTGATGGCGCGGGTCTTGTGGCGGTCGTCCTTGACCATACCGAAAACGGCAACCTCTATACCGCGCTGAGAGAGCACCTCTTTGACGGCGTTGACCTGTCCCCGACCGCCGTCGAGCAGTATCAAATCGGGCTTGCGGCTGAAATAATCGCCCTGCACCTGCTTGTCATACTCGTCAAAACGCCTCGAAAGCATCTGCGCCATTGACGCGCAGTCGTCGTTGGTGTAGTCCTCGATCTTAAACCTGCGGTAGCCGCTCTTGTAAGGTGTGCCGTTGCGGAAGGTTATCATTCCGCCGACCGTTTCCTCACCTGCGGTATGGGAGATGTCGTAGGCTTCGATATATTCGGGCGGCCTGCGAAGCCCGAGCAGCTTTGCCAACTCGTCGAGAGCCGCAGTATCGTGCCCTGTTCGGTTGCTCTTTTCAGCAAGGTGCTCGGCCGCATTCTGACGGCACATATCGACCAGCCGCCGCTGTTCACTCCGTTGAGGCAGGGTTATCCTGACCTTTTTGCCCCTCGCATTGCTGAGCCATTCGGTCAACAGTTCCCTATCGGCAACCTCGCCGTCAAGGGCGATAACGGGTGGCACATCCCGTCCGAGCGAATAGTAACGGCGCAAAAATTCCGCACGCGCCTCGTCGGGCTGCTCTACCGCATCGATAAGGAAATGCTCGCGGTCGCAAAGCTTGCCCTCGCGGAAGTTAAACACCTCGAAGCAGGCGCCGTCGTGGGCGGAAGCAAGGGCGATGACGTCCTGCTCACGCACCGTCGCCTCGACCACCTTTTGCTTTTCGCTCATCTCGCGAAGGGCGTTGATCTGATCCCGCAGCCGTGCCGCACGCTCAAACTCCAGCCTTTCGGCCGCCTGCTCCATCTGGTCGGTCAGGCCGACTATGGCGGCAGAGGCACCGTTGCTGAGGTAATCGAGCGCACCTGCGACCGACTCGGCATAGGCCTCCGCGCTTATTTTCGAGCAACAGGGGGCACTGCAAAGCCCGATGTGGTAATTCAGGCAGGGGCGGCCGTTGGGCTTGCCCATTTCCTTGCCGCTTTTTGAGCATTGGGGCAGTTTGAAGGCCTTAACTGCCGCATCGACCGAGCGCGACACATTGTAGCTTGAATAATAAGGGCCGATGTACCGAGCGCCGTCGTCAAGAATTTGCTTGGCGGCTTTTATAAGTGGGAAGGGCCCCTTTGTAACGCGGATATAGTGGAAGCCTTTGGCATCCTTGAGCAGTATGTTATACTTCGGGGAGTGCTGTTTGATGAGGGAGCATTCGAGCATCAGGGCCTCGAACTCGCTGTTGCAGAGGATGTAGTCAAAATCCTCGACGTTCTCGACCATTCGGCGCACCTTTTCGGCGTGACGCTCCTGCGTACCGAAATACTGCGACACGCGGTTGCGCAAGGCCTTCGCCTTGCCGACGTAGATTATCTTACCGCTCTTGTCCCGCATAATATAGACACCCGGCGTCAGCGGCAGTCCGCGCGCCTTTTTCATAAGCCGTTGCATACGCTCGTCGGCCATTCTTCACTCCCCCCCTTTCATCTTTATTTATTTTAGTTTACCACGTTTGGCCCTGCTTTTCAACTGCGTGATAAAGGAAATCGTGATATCGAAAAACGCACCTACAAGCGCAGTAGGTGCGTTTTATGTAAACCAAGTTATCAGTCCTCGTCGTCCTCTTCGGGAGCGTTCCAGTTGTGCCAAACGTTCTGGACATCGTCGTTTTCCTCGAGCATTTCGAGCAGGCGATTCATCTTGAACACCGCTTCCTCGTCCTCGATGTCGTTGGTCATATTGGGCACGTACTCAGCCTCGGCCGACACGAAGGTGTATCCCTTCTCCGACAAGACGCGGCTGACCGCGTCAACCTCGTTGGCCTCGGTGGTTATCTCAAAGAGGCCGTCGGTGACGTTGAAGTCGTCGGCGCCTGCCTCAAGGGCATCCTCCATAACGGTGTCCTCGTCAAGCCCTTCGGACTCGATGGCGATGACACCCTTGTGCTCGAACATAAACATAACCGAGCCGCTCTGGCCGAGGTTGCCGCCGTTTTTATCAAAATAATGGCGCATATCGCCTGCGGTGCGGTTGCGGTTATCGGTCAGGGTCTCGACGATGACGGCGATACCCGACGGGCCGTAGCCCTCGTAGATGATCTCCTCATAGTTGCTCGTATCCTCACTCGAAACCTTCTTGAGCATACGGTCGATGTTGTCGTTGGGGACGTTATTGGCCTTCGCCTTGGCGATTATGTCGCGCAGCTTGCCGTTAACGTTGGGGTCGGGGCCGCCTGCCTTGACCGCCATAGCCAATTCGCGTCCGATACGGGTGAATATCTTCGCCTTCTGGGCGTCGGTTTTTTCCTTTTTGCGTTTGATGTTGTTCCATTTAGAATGGCCGGACATAAAAACACCTCTGTAACAGTTTTAATCAAGTCATTTTATCACAGATTTTGTCGTTTGGCAAGTCATTTGACAGCTTTTTCTAAAATGCACACCATCACCGTAATATCGTCGTCGTGGCCGTCGTTTCTCCTACGTCGAGCCGAACGCGCAAGATGCTCGGCAAGCTGCTGAGCGGTACCCGAGCCCTGCCACGCCTCCACTTCGGCGCATATCCAATCGGTGCCGTCAAAGGAGGCTCCGTCGGAAAACATAACCACCGCATCCCCTGCCTTCAGGGTGACCGCCGCTGAGTCGAAGCCGACCTCTCTTACTATGCCGGCAGGCAGAGAGGCACATTCCGCCTTGGCCGTCCTGCCCGAGCGAAGCACAACCGTTGGGCAGGCGCCTGCCTTATAAAGCTCGGTCCTGCCTGTGTAAAGATCGATGGCGCACAGGTCGACGGTTGAGAGGGACTCGTCGGTGGACTTAAAGAGCATAGCAGAGTTGGCGACCTTGAGTGCGCAATCGTAGCCGAAGCCCGACTTGAGCATTCTCTCCATCAGTCCTGCCGCCATAGCCGAGTCGACCGCCGCCCGTCCTCCTGCTCCCATTCCGTCGCACAGAAGAAGCACCTGCTTACCCCTACCGTCGAAGAATTGCTCGGTGGCATCGCCGCAGAGCTTGGCGTCGTTCATCGAAAGGCTGGACACTCCGATATCGACCGCAAGTTCCGCCCTTTCACTCAGGGTGATGAGGGCGCCTGCGTGAGAAAACTGTATGCAGGGGGCATCAAAGAA
>JAZTZA010000268.1:0-3670 GCA_045637185.1 Acutalibacteraceae bacterium | reverse complement strand
TCGCAGGCGAGGGCGGAATTTGCAACGGCTGCGGAGTTGCCACCCTTTCCATCGACTTCTATGACCTTGGCTACACCCCCGGTAAGATGGCCGCCAAGATCCTCAGGGGTGAAGAGGACATCTCCGAGATGCCCGTTCAGTTTGCCCCCGAGGTAACCAAGATGTATAACGAGGAAGTCTGCAACAAGCTTGGCATCACCGAGATCCCGGACGGCTACGAGAAGCTTAACTAAGGCTTAGTATTTAACAACTCTTTGAGGTGAATTAAAGAATGAATTTTCTGCTTTCCCTGCTTAACACCCTGCCGGGTGCCGTAGCACAGGGATTGATATGGGGCCTGATGGCCATCGGCGTATACCTGACCTATCGCGTGCTGGATGTCGCCGACCTGACGGTCGACGGCTCCCTCGCCACAGGCGGTGCCGTCTGTGTAATGCTTATACGTAGCACCAACGAGTTTTTCGCAAACCCGTGGGTCGCGCTGTTGGTTGCCTTTATCGTCGGCGCACTCGCAGGACTTGTTACGGGACTGTTGCACACCCGTTGCGGCATCCCTGCCATCCTCGCGGGAATATTGACCCAGCTTGCTCTCTATTCGGTCAACCTGCGGATTATGGAGGGCAAGTCCAACCAGCCTGTCAGCGTTGATAAATATGACCTGCTGGTTTCCCAGCGTTACGTGCGTCAGGTGGGGCTTGACAATCCTCTGCCCCTGCTCATAATATTCCTGATCGTGCTGACCCTCGGACTTTACTGGTTCTTCGGCACCGAACGCGGATGCTCACTTCGTGCTACCGGCGCCAATCAGAATATGGCGCGTGCACAGGGCATCAACACCAAGTCCAACATCGTCATCGGCCTGATGCTTTCCAACGGTATCGTCGCCATCGCAGGCGCCCTGCTTGCACAGTATCAGGGCTCTGCCGACGTCAATATGGGACGCGGCGCCATCGTCATCGGTCTTGCGGCCGTAATCATCGGCGAGGTGCTCTTTGAGAAGATATTCCGCAACTTTGCACTCAAGCTGTTGGGAGTTGCCATCGGTGGTGTCATCTACTACATCATTCTTCAGGCGGTGCTTATGATGGGTCTGAACACCAACGACCTCAAGCTGCTGACCGCTCTTATCGTGGCACTTTTCCTTGCCCTGCCTTATTGGAAGGGTAACGTCTTCCGCCGTAAAGTCGCGGTAACTCCTGCCGCAGAGGTTGACGGAGGTGAAGATAATGCTTGAGCTTAAAAATGTGTGCAAGACCTTCTTCCCCGGCACAGTCAACGCCAAAACGGCGCTCAACGACCTGAGCCTTACGCTCGAAGAGGGCGACTTCGTTACCATAATCGGAAGTAACGGCGCGGGTAAATCCACCCTGCTGAATGCCGTTTCGGGCGTTTTCCCCATCGACAGCGGAAGCATCGTTATCGACGGCAAAAACATTACCCGTTACCCCGAGCACAAGCGCGCCGCCTATCTCGGCCGCGTGTTTCAGGATCCTATGATGGGTACCGCACCCACCATGCAGATCGACGAAAACCTCGCCCTTGCCGCACGCCGCGGACAGTTCCGCGGACTCAAGTGGGGCATCACCAAGGGTGAGCGCGCCAAGTTCTACGAGCTTCTCAAGGGGCTCGGCCTCGGCCTTGAGGACAGAATGAGTGCAAAGGTCGGACTGCTTTCAGGCGGACAGCGTCAGGCAGTGACCTTGCTTATGGCCACCCTGAAGAAGCCGAAGGTACTGCTCCTTGACGAGCATACCGCCGCCCTCGACCCCAAAACTGCGGCAACCGTTCTGGAGCTGAGCGACAAGCTGGTGCGCGAGAACGGCCTGACCACCCTGATGGTCACCCACAATATGCAAAATGCGATCGACTACGGCAATCGCCTTATTATGATGCACAACGGACGAGTCATTTTCGACGTTCGCGGCGAGGATAAGAAGAAGCTGACGGTCGAGACCCTGCTCAAAAAGTTTGAGGAGATAAGCGGAACAGGCTTTGCCAACGACCGCGCACTCCTTTCATAACTGTTGCTACCTAAGTGAAAAGCATCTCTGTTTTACGGCAGAGATGCTTTTTGCGTTGTCGCAGAATAATAAGAGGCGGCAGAAAATATAAATAAATCGGGGTGATGGTATGAGAGTGTTTGTTGTGTCGAAAAAGGTTTGGATGGCGGCGCTGAGTCTGTGTGCCGCCCTTGCGGTGACGGCCGCCGCGGCAGGCTGTCTTGTTGCCGCGAGAAGCAACCGCCTTTTGCCGATATACAGCGTCGAGGATGCAAAAAAGCGCATCGCGATTACATTTGATGCGGCCTGGACGGCCGACGAGGTGGATGAGCTTGTCGAGGTGCTGGCGAAATACGATGCCAAGGTGACGGTGTTTGCCGTCGGCGACTGGGTCAAGAGGTACCCGCAAGCAGTCAAAAAGCTGTCGGACGCAGGGCACGAGCTTGCCAACCATTCGGATGCCCACAAGCACCTTGATTCGATGTCGAAGGAGGAGTTTTGCGCCGATGTGAAGGCGTGTAACAAGCGTATCGAGGAGATAACGGGCAGGCAGGTGACCCTATACCGCGGCCCCTACGGTGAGTATAACAATATGGCGGTGGCGGCCATCGCGGAGATGGGAATGTATTACATTCAGTGGGATTGCGACAGCCTCGACTGGAAGCCGAATTATACCGTTGATATGGTGGCGGAAGCGGCGCTGAAAAATGTGCGCTCAGGCTCGATAATGCTCCTGCACATCGGCGCCGAGCCAATGATAAAGGCGCTGCCTAATATCCTTGAGCGGCTCAAAGGCGAGGGGTACGAGTTTGTAACAGCCGGCGAGCTTATTTATAAGGAAAATTACGAGATAGACCATACGGGCAAGCAATATAAAAAAGACGGCTGATGCCGTCTTTTTTATATTGCTTTTAGTTCGTTTACAACAAAGCGGTGGCACACAAACACAATGACTTTGGGTTAATGTGTGTGTTTTCTTTTGTGTGTGATTTTCAAAGATAAAAATTTCTCCTTCCTTTATTTCGGTTTAAAATTCCTCTTACATTGTATTATCTAAATACAATATAACTGTGGCATGATTTTCAAATGTTGTCAAGAAAAGTTAATTGCTACCTTGCTATTAAAATAAAGTTGTGTTACAATAAAAATAGTTTTAAGGAGTTGATAATTATGGCATTAATTAAATGTCCCGAATGTGGCAGAGAAAATGTTTCAAATACAGCAGTTGCTTGTCCGAGTTGTGGCTATGGAATTAGAGAGCATTTTGAAAAAATAGCGAACGAAAACAAAAAAGATAAAATTAAAATTTGTGCAAAGTGTGGTAGTGTATTTGGATATCCCTATTCCCCTTCATACATTAATAATGATTGTCTTTCGTGTCACATTCCGATAATAGAAATTGATGTTGATGCTGACGAATGGATGAAAGTTCATAAGCCTAAAGGTGAAAAGTATAATTATTCCACAGAGGAACTGCAACAAAACAACAAAGCAATAAACGAATATAATGCTAAGATATTTGAAAAATACATTGAACCATTAGGTCAACTGGATACTTCTTTAACGTCATATAAACTGCATATGGAAAGATATGGTAGACCTACAGATGATATAGAAGAAGTTCATCGACAAATTAAAGAAAAAGCAAAGTCGGATCGTAGCCATGTCGT
>JAZTZA010000267.1:0-2567 GCA_045637185.1 Acutalibacteraceae bacterium | reverse complement strand
CCTTCACCAACGCTACCTTTGATAAGGTTGCCGAGAAGGAAGTCTACCTTGAGGCCAGCACCGACACCCACATCGACGGCAAAAAGGTCAAACCGGGCGACATCCTGACCTACTTCATCACCTACACCAACTACACCGGTGTGGACGTAGAGGTCGACATCGTCGACACCATCCCTGCCCACACCACCTATGTCGAAGGCTCTGCCGACAAGGGCGGCACCTATGCGGGTGAGCATATCACTTGGTTGCTGAATGTGCCCAAGGGCGAGAGCGTAACCGTTTCCTTCGATGTAAAGGTTGACGAGGATGATGCCATCGTTGCCAATACTGCGGTTATCCGCGACGGTATCAATACCTACAATACCAACGAGGTCGTAAACCATACCGTTGACGAGCCGGCCAAGAAGGATGTTTTCCTTGTTGATGATCCCACTGTCAGCATCGACGGCAAGAAGGTCAAGGCAGGTGACAAGCTGGTTTACACCATCAGCTACACCAACGCAAGCGGCAAGGAAGTTTCGGTCACCATTAAGGATAAGATTCCCGAGCATACCGCCTACGTCGAAGGCTCAGCCGACAACAACGGCGTCTATGCAAACGGCGAGATCACCTGGAACATCGAAAAGGTAGCCGCGTGGTCAACCGTGACCGTGTCCTTTGAGGTAACCGTCGGTGACGTAGTCAGCGCCAACATCACCAATAAGGCCACCGTAGTGGAGGGCAACAACACCTACACCTCCAATGAGGTATCCACAACGGCCGACAACCCCGTTCCCACGCCTCCTCCCGTTGACCCGACACCCACACCTGTTGCACCCCAGACGGGTGATAACAGCAACCTGTGGATGTGGTTTGCGCTTCTCTTCGTAAGCGGCGGCGGAATCGTCTCCACCTCTGTTTGCGGACTTAAGAAAAAGGAAGCAGAAGAAAACTAAATAATAAAAAACAGGCTTGGAATCAACCGACTCCAAGCCTGTTATTTTGTTATCTTTAACCTCACTCGGTTACATCGATTTTGATATCGCCCGTGTTGGTGGTTATCTCGCATATGCCGCCTGTCGTTGTCTTGGGTACATCAATCCTGCCCGTGTCGGTGTTAGCAATAAATATCTTATCGGTAAGCAAGCTGCCCTTGACATCGCCCGTGTCGGTTTCAATAAATATCTCAGCGGCATCGCATTTTTCGAGGTCGACGTCACCTGTGCTCCTGACTATCGTGAGATTCTCAGCCGCAACTACATTCTTCAGCGATATATCTCCCGTGTTGCCGCTCGTTGTAAAACTCTTGCACTTGATGTCGGTCAACTTGGCCTTGCCCGTAGACACGCCTACCCTGACCTCGCCCTCGCAGGCGGTGTCGGAAAGGGTCACTTTACCGGTCGAAACCGAAAGGTCGATGGCATCGGCCGATGCCTTTTCAACACGAATGTTACCGGTACTCGTCTTTATCTTTATATCCTTCGAAGCTGAAGCGTAGCATTCGATGTCGCCCGTGCTTACCGTAATGCCGATGCTCTCAAAACTAAAATTATTCGGCAGGTTGACGTCACCCGTGCTCTCGTTTATCAGAAGTGTACCGTATTCAGCCTCGGGCAAATAGACCGTTATAGTGGGACTGGCAAAGTTTATGCCGATATACTGATACCATTTTCTCGTGTCGACCAACCTTATCACAAGGGCACCGTCGACCACCTCGACCGAGTGGGCCATATTCTTCTGCTCATAGCAGACCACTTTGCTTTTACCGTCCTCGGCAGGCAGGAATTTGATATCTGCGGTGTCGGTTTCGATGGATATATCTTTGTAGCCTTCGGTAATTACATAGTCGTTAGTCTCAAACTTGACCGTCGACAATCTCGAAAAATCCCACTTAAGCATCGTCATCACACCTCCGAAAATTAAACAACCGCTCACCAGAAGGGAAGCCGCAACAATAAGCCAAATTTTCGTCCTCTTATCCATTATGCCTCCTCCTTTTTAATAAATATGTTCTTGATGGAAAGGGCCATTCTTTTTGTAAGTGCAAGGGTGCCTTTTGTCGCCGCTCTGCATCCGTAAAAGAAGAATATCGCCATTCCTGCAAAAACAAGTCCTGCGGCAAGCATAGCAATTCCCGACGGAACGCTGTCGGTAAATGTAATCACGACACCTGCCGCAACGCCGCCGATAGCACAACCGACCAGCGAGCCAAAGACGGCCCATAGGGAAATTATCACGGCCCACAGGGAAACATAGAGTGAAATAATTACCGCAAATGCGGCGAAGGCCAATGAGAACCATATCGGCGAGCCGAGAGCCAAAAGTACGATTTCTCCCGCATTCAGCCGCCTTTTAGGTTTGATTCTTTCCTTAGCGATTTTCGCCAGAGGAATATCTGCTACTACTTGTTTGACAATTTCATCAACAGAACCAATTGCCGAAACCGCTTCCTCTTCGGAGAGACCTTCATCCATTCGGTCGTCTATCATTTCGCTGTAAAAGGTCAGACCTTCCTCAATGTCGTTTTGCGGCAGGCCGGATAACCCGTTGCGAAGTCGCTCAAGAAACTCCTGCTTATTCATCGTCAT
>JAZTZA010000266.1:0-3363 GCA_045637185.1 Acutalibacteraceae bacterium | reverse complement strand
GTCAGCCGCGTTAAGCCGAGCGCGCTGATAGTTATTGACGCGCTTGCAAGCCGCAGGCTGTCAAGGCTTGGTTGCACCGTACAGATGTCGGACACGGGTATCGCTCCCGGCTCAGGGGTGGGCAACGCGCGTATGCGCATAACTAAGGATTCCATCGGGGTTCCGGTCATCTCCATCGGTGTGCCGACGGTGGTTGACGCGGTCACCCTTGCCAACGACCTGACGGGGCACGACTGCCGCGACGACGTTGAGCCGCGCGGTGCCCGTATGATAGTCACACCGCAGGAGATCGACCTGCTTATCGACCGCGCCGCCTCAACGGTGGCTCAGGCCATCAACTGCGCTCTGCAGCCCCACATCGACCCCGATATTTTAATGGCATTGGTATGATAGGACGAGCGTATGATATACCGAGAGGTGAAAAATATGAACAAAAACCTTCGGTTAGTAATTATTTCTCTGCTGATCGCCGTAACCATTGGGTGCGCGGTGCGGTTTCGCGAGCCTATCTTAGACGCGCTGACCCCTGTTGCAGAGTTCAGCGCGCGGTTGATTACGGGCCAGCTGTGGTGACGGTATGAAAAGAAGGGCTTGGCAGACCTTTTTCCGCGTGCTTTCCCTGTCCCTCGCCTGTGTTGCCCTGCCCACGATGCTGATATGCGGCATCTCGGTGGCCGACAGGAAGACCCGCGAGATCGGCTTTTCGGACAGGGAGCCCGTCTTCTACACCGAAAAGGCCGATAATGGCGATATCACCCTGCACGCCTTTGGTGACGGGATAAGAATAAACTCGGCCGTGATTGATGCCGCCGACCACTTGCGTGAGGTCTGTAAAACGGCAGTGCCGCACACTGTAAAAACAGGTGCGGCACTTATAGAAAGGATAGTTGATCGGATTCTTCGGTTGGTATCTCCAACAGGTTGACGGTGCGAAGTCCCGATCGGCGTGCATATTTATATGTATATTCGGTTCCGCCCGAACTGCCGTTATAGGCAGCTATGAGCAGGCTCGACCTGTCGACCATATATCGATTGCGCTTTTGCATACAGCCTTCGGTGTACCTGTCGGACAGGCAAACGATGCTATCAGCAATCTGCAGATATCCGCTGTATCGGTCGCGGTCCTCGCGGTCCCATTTCTCAGCCTGATCCCGACAGGGCAGGCACATATTAAGCCTGATCTCGCGGTCGGGCCGTTCGCTGCGCACCGAGATGACGGCATCGGCAAAGAGAAAATCTCCCCCGATGCAACCGCCGCACAGAAAATCGGTGTACCCGTCCTCAACGGCATCCTCCACCGCTTTGAGAATTCGGGCATAGACCTCGGCAGGCGAATTGAATGCAAAAAGGTCCTTCGGTCTGTGACCTGTGAAGCAACAAGTGGTTAGTCGGTGCATCTTATTTAGTCTTCAGCAGGGTGTTCAATTCTTCCATAAAGGTGTGAATATCCTTGAACTGACGGTAGACCGATGCAAAACGTACATAAGCGACCTCGTCAATGTCGCGGAGCTTCTCCATAGCAAGCTCACCGATCTTGACCGAGGACACCTCACGGTCGAGCGAATTCTGCAGGGTCGCCTCGATCTCGTCAACGGCACCCTCGAGCATATCCAGAGTAACGGGACGCTTCTCGCTTGCACGCAAAAGGCCGTTGAGCAGCTTTTCGCGATCGAAGACCTCGCGCGAGCGATCCTTTTTCACCACGATTATGGGCAGGCTCTCGATAATCTCGTAGGTGGTAAAGCGTTTCTGACAATTCAGGCACTCACGGCGTCGGCGTATACGCTCACCCTCGTCGGTCGGGCGAGAATCAATAACCTTGCTTTCCTCGTAACCGCAAAACGGACATTTCACATCCATCACTCCGTCCAAAAATTTTATGTAACCTTATTGTATCACAAAGCGGTTGTTTTTGGCAACCTTTTTTTGCTTTTAGGCGGCTTTTTGCCCCTTTTTAAGCCAAAAAGTCCTCAATGACGTCCCAAAAGTGCACCTTTTCAATATCACTTCCCGACAGCAACGAGCAAAATGCCCGAAGCCGCTCGCCGTCATCGGTTATATCCCGAACGGTAAGGCTGCTGCCGTCGGTCCAGCTTGAAGCCAAGCCGTAGACGGTGACACTTTCCATATCATCGTTTTCCAACAGGTCATCTACCACACAAATCTCACTTAAATATATCGGAGCATTATCCATCTTACCACATCCTCAGATGACAATAATACCGCCGATTTACACCAAACACAAGGGTTTTTGGCAAAAACCAACCAAAGTGGTAAATGCTGAATGGCAGCCATTCCCGCTTGAAAAGTCGGAACCGATTATGAGATAATACCTCTGAGGTGAAAAATATGTCGAAATTGCGCAATATATTTCAAAGCATCGATCGACTCTCCGACAATGCCGCCACCGTCATCGCCGCCGGATGCGAAGTTTCACTCGCGCTGACCGTTGCGGCAATGCTGTTGGTCGATATAGACTTCTTTGCGGCGCTGGAGATCGCGTCGGTCGGGATAAAACTTCTGTCGGCCGCCGTGGCCGTTTCACTTATATGGGACCTGTCGGTCAACCGCTCGGGCGATAAAAACGACGCTACATAGCCGCCTAATCTGAGATGAGCACCCGTTCTATCTCGCCGACGTAGATTCGGTGGTAATCTTCACTCGGGTAGTGGGACAGCAGGCTCTTGTCGACAAAGCAGTCGGGGTCCATATCCTGCGCGTAAAGCTTGCGGCAGATGAGGGTCATCCTTGCCTGCTTGAAGGTGACGGTCGAGTCAACGAACACGGACTCGAGTCCGCAGAGAGCGGCCTTGTCAACGTCTCGGCCCGACTGCCTTCCGCAGACGGCGTGAATATCCTTGTTGTCACCGTAGAAAGAGAGGGTGAAGCGGTCGCTTTTTTCCATAAATGAGTAGGTGTACCTTTGCGGACGGATAAAGGCGACGGCGACCGGTTTGTTCCAAAGCTCGCCTATCGTGCCCCAGCTTGCAGTCATCATATTGTAACCGCCCTCGTCCCCCGCAGCAACCAGCATCCATTCCTTGCCGATGAGGTCGACGGCGTTGTCCTTTATTTCAGATACCGAGATTTCTTTCATAGGTATTGCCTCCTTTGTCTTGATGTAATTATTTTAACACGCGCCGAGCCGTCAAGCAAGTGAAAGTGTGCGGATTTTCGGTTGACAAACCTGCCTTTTTGGTATAATATAGTAACGCACTTCGATTATATATGCGCTTGTAGCTCAGCAGGATAGAGCCTCCCCCTCCTAAGTGGAAGGTCGGGGATTCGAATTCCCTCAAGCGCGCCAGAAAATCGGGTTGTGTAGTCCACAACCGGATTTTTATATTATACACGATTGAAATC
>JAZTZA010000265.1:0-4337 GCA_045637185.1 Acutalibacteraceae bacterium | reverse complement strand
ACCGAGCATTACAAGGTCGCGAAGCAGGCCTTGCTTGCGGGCAAATCGGTCTATAATGAAAAGGTGATATGCTCGGCCCTTGAAGAAGCTAACGAGCTTGTCGCACATGCAAGGGAGAAAAACCTGTTTTTCGGCGGTGCGCCTGACACCTTTTTCTCGGCTGGTCTTCAGCTTGCAAGAAGCATTATCGACAGCGGAATGATAGGCGCGCCAATAATGGCGCAGGCCTTGTTCTCACGCTCCTATCACCACGAAAGATGGAGCACTCTGCCTGTCAAGCGGTTCGCCTTCGCAAAGAGCGGCGGAATAGTTTTTGATATGGGTGTCTACTACCTGACGGCCCTTGTCTTTTTGCTCGGGCCGATAAAGAGCGTTTCGGGCTTTGCCGCGATACATCAGCCCGACAGGGTCTTCCAAAACCCAAATTCTCCGCTTTTCAATCAGCCTATGACGGTCGAAAGTGTCAACGTCGGCACGGGAAGCCTGCTTTTTGAGAATGGGGTTATGGGTAACATTACAATGTTGTCCGAGAGTGCCACAAGGAGCCATTTTTATATTTATTGCACCGACGGTTGTATTGACCTCGGCGACCCCAACGAGTACGGCAAAACGGTGCGCGTGATAAACAAACGCGGTGAGGAGAGCGTCATGCATTCTCCCTTCGGCATCAACGACGGCAGCTTCCGCGGCTTTGGCATTGCCGAGGCGATGTATGCCTACCTCGCAGGACGTCAGGCGCGTTGCAGCGGCGAGCTTTGCACCCACGTGCTTGAAGGTCTGCTCGGCATCTGCGGAAGCAGCGAAAAGGGCGAGACCTACCATATGACCACCCGCGTCGACAGACCTGCACCCTTTGAAACGGGCCACACCGAGCGCTTCGAACTCTCACTTCAATAAAGAGGGAAGAATAATGATAACCAACTACATAATCTTGGCTATGGAATGTGTCGGCACGGTTGCCTTTGCGATATCGGGCTCGCTGGTGGCCATAAGTTGCGGCCTTGATCTGTTCGGCGTGCTGACCGTCGGTTGCATAACGGCGGTTGGCGGCGGAGTTGTCAGGGACCTGCTCATCGGCAATACACCACCGCAGATATTCTTCAACCCGATGATACTTTTGCTCGCCTTTTTGACCAGCGTCATCGTATTTATCGTTTCATCGGTCAACGCAAAGCGGTTTGCTGGCTTCAAGAAGCGCATCGACGGCATAAATGTCTTTTTCGATGCCCTCGGCCTTGCCGTTTTCTCGGTCGCAGGTGTCGAGGTCGCCTGTGTCAAGGGCTTTGACGGCAATCCTTTGCTTGCCATTGTGCTTGGTCTTATTACAGGTGTCGGGGGCGGAATATTCCGCGACGTTTTTGTAAACGAGAAGCCCTACATTCTGACAAAGCACATCTATGCCGTCGCATCGATAGTCGGCTGTTGCGCATATTATTTCATCGGTACCTATTTCGGCCTCAAGGTAACCGCAACGGTTGCGGCGGTGGCCATCGTGGTGCTGATTCGTATGCTTGCGGCGAAGTTCCGCTGGCGATTGCCCAAGATAAAATTAGAGGATTAGTTAAAAGAGGGACTTCAATTTGCGAAGTCCCTCTTTTATATAACTTCAGCAGAGTCTACTGCCGTTCGACCTGCAGTCTATTGCTAAATTACCCTCAAAATGATATAATTGTGCAAACGAAATCAGCGGAGGTACACAATGGATAACTACGGTAACACAATAGGACAGCGTATCCGTGATAAACGCAAGCAGCTTGGAATTACTCAGGCAGAGCTTGCCAACCAACTGCAAATCACCAATAAGGCTGTGAGCAAATGGGAAACAGGGGAATCAATGCCTGACATATTGCTGTTGCCTAAGCTATCGGAAATTCTTAGGGTGAGCACCGATGAATTGCTTGGAGTTCCATCCGTTGAAGCAAACGAGAGCCAGTCTGATAAGCCTGCGGAACGAATACCCTTCAAAATTCGAATAAAGCGGTTGTGCTTGATTGTCCTGTCAGTGATATCATTTTTGCTCTCTTTGTTATTTGTTATTTCATTGATATTTGCTTTTGATAAGGATGAGGTCGCTTCGGCCACCGGCAATGTATCTGACCAAATCGGTTTGATAATTCTATCTGTTATATTTGCTTTGCTGTTTGGATGTTTGTTTTATTTTTCATTCAGAGCATTAACTACCATAAGATTGCAGTTTGACGCTGTGAAGAATAAAAAGTTGAAGGAGTATTGCCAGCACAACGGATATAAGTTGTATAGTGAACTTTCAAAAGAAGAAAAGAAGCAATTGCGCAAGGAATTTGCAAGAGAAAAGGGCAAGATAATGGCCATTGTTATCGTGTGTTCTTCTTGCATTATGATTGCTATGATGCTTATCAATTTGTTTACAGGTTTAACCCCGTTCGGTTATATTGCCGTTATCCTTGCCTATGGTCTTTCTATGGGATGTGGGATGGTTAACTCTTTTCAATGGAAAAAATGGTTGCTTAAAAGAGGTGTTTTTCTAAAATAACAGGAACTTGAATTTGTCCTGCGCTAATGGTATTATAGTATCAACGATACCAACCGAGGTGACAGGATGCAATTCAAAGTAAAACAGTTCGAAGAATTAACAACCGCCGAACTGTACGAAATACTCAAATCCCGCTCCGAGATATTCCTGCTTGAGCAGAACATCATCTGTCAGGATATGGACGACGTCGACTACGACAGCCTGCATTGCTTCTTGCAGGAAAATGGGCGGATAACCGCCTATCTACGCGCCTACTACAAAGAGGACGACGCCTCGGTTATAAAGCTCGGCAGGGTGCTTTCTCTCGAGCACGGGGTGGGCCTCGGCACACGGCTTATGCAGGAGAGCATCGACTACATAAGGGCAAACCTGCCCTGCGAAAAGCTAAGCATCAACGCCCAATGCCACGCCGTCGGCTTTTATGAAAGGTTTGGCTTCAGGGTGGTGTCGGATGAGTTTCTCGAGGAGGGCGTGCCCCACGTCGTTATGGATTTGGAAATATAGCAAGATACTCTTGCAATAGCGGCGATTGTATTGTAAAATTAAGTCAGAGTTGAAAACAAGGAGGAAACGGTATGGCAACTATTAACGTAATGAAATACGCTACCAAACGTAAGAATTTGCATCTGCGAGTCGCGGTCGGACACTTTGCGACCGGCAACCGCCACAGCAACTACTACATCGACGTTGTCTCGCAAAAGGCTCGTCTTTCCGAGGCGAAGGCCGTAGCGGAGGAGCTCTGCTCCTATTACTATACCAATACCATAGTGGACACCGTGCTCTGCCTTGACGGAACCGAGGTCATTGGCGCTTGTATGGCTAATTATTTGTCCAAGGGCAACGTGCTGAATATGAATGCGCATAAATCTCTCTATGTTGTCACTCCTGAGACGACCTTGGGCAACCAGCTTTTGTTCAGAGATAACATCGTCCCGATGATCGAGGGCAAGCACGTTTTGATACTTGCCGTATCGGTCGCATCGGGTAAGACGGTAGAAGCGGCGGTCGACGCCGTCAAATACTACGGCGGAATGGTGACGGGCATATCGGCGATATTCTCGACCGCAACTCAGTGCTGCGGCCTGCCTGTTCATTCGGCCTTCGACCCCAACGACCTTGACGGTTATCAATGCTGCCCTGCCCACGATTGCCCGATGTGCAAGGCAGGGGTCAAGCTCGATGCCCTCGTCAACAGCCACGGCTATTCCAAACTGTAAGGGAATTGAGCGGATAAAGCTAATAAGGATACCCCTTTTGCCGATGGGTGAGAACATCCTTCAAGGCAGAAGGGGTGCTTGTTTTTTGAGAGGTTAAAAAGTGAGATCAAACATTTTTCAAAAGGTCCTCGACTGCACCGAGGTCGAGATAAAGTGTAAGTATCAGACCACCGTTGACAGAATGTGCGAGTTGCAGGGCGAGGGCCATAAAACCAACTACAACAATTGCAGCTTTGTATTTTTCTGCAACAAAAAGGGCTACTTCTGGGTGTCAACCAACCAAAGAGGAAGAGACTCTACCTACGGTGTAGAGGGCAGGGTCGTTGAGGAGAACGGCAAGACCAAGGCGAAGATATATTCAGTTTATAACAGGTACTGCAGGTTTTATGAGATCTTCATATACAGTGCGGTCATTATATGCCTTATAGGTATGGTTGTCGGTCTGTTTATGGGCGAGGATATGTTTGGAAATGCAGGCGATTATTACAGGTTTTTGTTAGCGATTCCGGTGATTATTATTCTCATCGCTACCAGCTTTAAGGAAGAAAAGAGCAGCGCTGATACCCTTGAAAAAATGAAGCAAGAGGTGCTCGGACGGATAAATGCGG
>JAZTZA010000264.1:0-4785 GCA_045637185.1 Acutalibacteraceae bacterium | reverse complement strand
GCAGGTTGTCGCTGAGGCTGAGCTTGCGGTTCATCAGCACCATCAGCCAGCTCACCACCCTGATGACGCCCAGACCGCCGCTCTGCACCATCAGCAGAATCACCGCCTGACCGAAGCCGCTCCAGGCGGTGGCGGTGGTGGCGGTGAAGAGGGCGTCCACATAGGGCACCGACACCCCATCCGCGGTGGCAAAGGGCAGGGACAGCAGACCGCTACCCACCAAGATCACCAGCAGAAAGCTCAGCAAAATCACGTGGGTGGTGGATAGGGAAAATCGCCTGCGCTTTTTGGTTGTCATGCCCTCACCTCGCATACCTATACTTTCTATCAGTATAGCACAAACTTTTCCGTTTTTCAACAGCCGCTTTTTGGTTGACAGAAAGGGGATTTGTGGGTATAATAAAAATCCGGTTCGCAAAACCTAAAAAGAACTCTTTAGGATAGGTCAAGATGCCCGACCTTGATTTCGGGGATGACGCATTTTTGTCCTATCCAGGCAAAAGCGCAGGAAATACAGAGTAGCAACTCGGGAGAATGGAGCAACAGCGACATTCTCGAGGGGCGGCCACGAACCTAACGGTCTGTGGCATCTAAAAGCCGCCCCGGTGTTTCCGAGCATTTTGACGCAGATAGGGCGAAAAGGCGACTCACCGAAACAAGATGAGGGCGTCGCGGCCTATCCCAATACATGGGGGCGTAAAGGTTTCGACGGGGATTGTGAGATATGGTAAGCGAGTAGCGGTGTGGGCCCGCTCTAAAACCTACAACTTTTTAAACAATAAACGACAACAATAACGTTGCCTTGGCGGCTTAATTAAGCCTCCCGTCCTTCCCCGGAGTACCGCGGCCGGGTGCGGGGCGTCGATGAGCGGTGAACGTGAACGACAGGGTGCCACCCCTGACGTCACGGCGTAGTGGCTACCGTAGCGCATAGCCTGCCTTTCGGCGATGCGTGAGGGGAATCTCAAAAGATCGGCTGCACTCGGAGAAAGCTGTATCAAGTGGTTTTCGGACAGGGGTTCGATTCCCCTCGCCTCCACCAACCAATGACACAATAGTGTCGAAGGAAAGGACGACAGTAATGTCGTCCTTTCCCACTTCTATGCGAGATACATAGTAGGAAATAAAACGCCGTAAGTCATCAGCACTTTTCTGCTTGATGGCTTTTTTTGTTGCCTCAATGAGCTTCTCAAACGCCCTTGCGTCAATCGGCTTCGGAGCATTGTTTTCCAATGCTTTCAGTTTGGCTTTAAGGCGCTCTATTTCGTGTTTCTTGTCCTGCAAGTGCTCCAACAAGTCTTCGGTAGCGATACCTTTGTCAATCGCCACAAGGATGTTTCTACGCTGTGTTTCCAAAGCGGAGATTTCTTCCCGCAAAGCTCTAATGCGCTTATGGTATTCCGAATTGCCCTTGGATTGGCGCTCCCTAAAATCGTGGAGCAGAGCGCTCGCTCGTTCAGGCAAAAGGATGCGATTGATAATCGTATCAATAACAAAGTTCTCCAAGTAATCTCGGTTCACTTCTTTACAGGCACATTTCTCCCCCTTATTGTGGTTAGTGCAACGGTAGGTCACATATTTGGTTTTGTTCCGTCCCGCATACCGCACATTGCCCGTAAAAGCATGCCCGCACTCAGCACAAAACAGCAGACCCGTCAGCAGGTACCGTTCTTTTTCGTGTCGACTATGTGTCCCGTGCTTGTTTGCCTCTTTTCGTTTTTGTGCCATCGCAAAAACAGTCTCATCGATGATGGCGGGAATGCCATGAGGAATCTTGACAATGTTTTCCTCGTCGTTGTACTTGTGCGAGTTTCGGCTACCGCTTTCGTCTTTCGGAGTTCGAACACCATACGTGTAGGTTCCGATGTATTTCTCGTTCCCCAACATATCGCCTAGGGCGTTTTTGGAAAACGGAACGCCCTTCCTCGTCACAGCACCCCGCGCATCCAGCTCACGTAGAATTTCTGTGTACCCCTTTTTGTTGGCGTACATTTGAAACACCAATCGCACATTCTCTGCCTCGGCTTCGTTGATTTCGTAAAGCATCGTCTCTCGGTTGATGCGATAGCCATACGTAACATAACCGCCCGTGTATCGGCATTGTAGGGCTCGTTGTTTCAGTCCTCTTTTCACGGATTCGGATAACTCCACAGAAAAGTATTCGTCGAGTCCCTCTTCCATCGTCTTCATAATCACAGCGTCGCGACCCTTGCCATAACGCTGTGTTGCTGATTCGACATCAATGCCGTATGTGTCATAGATGCACTTATAAAACGAGGCTTTCTTCCTGTTGCGGAAAAAGCGATTGGACTTATACACGATAACATTATAGCCGTTATACTGTTGGTTGGAGATGTCCTCGTTCAGCTTTTGGAATGCATAGCGCCGCTCGTTAGTTCCCGTCCGTGCCATATCAACATATACGGCACAGACCACATAATGCTCCTGAGAGCAATAAGCAAGGCATTCGTCCAACTGTCCCGTGATAGAAATTTCATTTTGATTGGACGACGAAAAGCGGGCATAGATAACCACGTTGTTGCTCTTCCGTCTATCTCGTCTCAGGGAAATGTTGTAAAAATCCTGATTGACATAAATGGCTTCTCTGTTAATGGGTAGCACTTCAAAATTGTGAGCATCGGCATATTGCAAGACCTCGTCGGTCCGCTTTTTTGCCGACAACTTGGAGTAAATATACATCGGTATTTTGTTCATTAATCGTTTCCTTTCATTTCATTTTCATAGATGTGATACATTAATTCAATAAGACCCTCGGTGGGTAGTAATTCGTTCTCATTAAAAGTATGTTCATTCTCATAACACCTAAGGCCACCTCTCGCGATGGTGACTTTCAAGTGTGTATTACACTCCTTTCGTAGGTTGATTATGAAATTGTTTTGCCAGCTCCAAGCGCGCTTTGGGTGGCTGGGAGACAAACAATACAACACTTTTTTGAGTTTGTCAATACCCCCAAAAGCCGCGATTTCTCGGCATTTTCAGGCTACTTTTCAAATATAAGCCGATATGAAATTGTGGAGCTCAAAAGTGCCTTATTTTTGAAAAGTTGAGTGCCAAAAAATTTTTTAAAAATTTTTCAAAGTGTGTGTTTTCGGGCCGTTTTTCACCCAAAACATACTCTTCGTAGTCCCAATTGGCAAAGACACACTTGCCGTTTTTCACTCCCGTCAGAAAGGGAGCGTCTCCATGTCAATATCGTCGAACGTCAATTGCTCATAGTTCTCGTCGTCTTCGTCATAATCGGTTTGTGCCTCGTCATCGTCAATAGGGTGGCTGTCTTCCTGAAACTCCTTTGGTGCAATGGAAATCGCCACCGCCTTATAACTGGGTGTGCCGTCTTCCTTATATCGCACCTCGGCAAAGAATGTGACAAACCGCCCCTTGGTGTATCGGGTCAACGCTTTGAAGTTGATGCCCGTCGTGTTGTTGAAACACATCACCGACACGAGCGGTGCTTTGTCACCTCGAACATTGGAGTCGGCTAGGAAAGACACCGAGTTATAACTCCCTCGGTCGGTCACCGAACGAACGTAGCCTTGTATCATAACGAACTCTTTTTCTGTGCCTGTGTACAGGCGAATTGGATTAATCATATTGATTAACACTCCTTTTATTTATTATTTTTGGTGGTTACAACACAAAAAAGAAAACGGAATGCCCCCGAGCGTCCTCGGGGCATTCCGCCTTCATAAATATAATTCCACCAAAAATATGTAAATAAAAGACAAAAGAAAAATGTTGTAAATCACCTTACATAATTAAGTATAACTACAGATTTTTAATTTGCAAGTATTTTGAAGAAAAATTTTTATGACTTTGCGCCGAGGTAAATATTGACGATATCGACCCTCTTGTCTGCTGTTCCGTGACCGAGGCGAACACAACAGTCGTTCTTTGCCGTGCGGTCTGCCTTTTCGGGCGAATAGCCTTTATCGAGATAGTGCTGATATTGCTTGCGGTAATAGGCTTGTATGGCCGACTTTCTCACCGAGTGATTACCGCTCTTCATTACCGTCTTGGTCCCGACGGTCTTTTCTCTCGGTATCGTGATACCGAGTCGGCTAAGGTTTCTGTTCAACCACTTATTCGCGCTGTCCTTACGGATATTGCCGAACAGGGAGTCCGTTTCTGCTTTACCCGATATGAGCGCTTTGCAAAAGGTGTAGAACTCCTTATCGGTCACAACGATTTCTCGGCTACGCCCGCCCTTGTCTTTTTCGAAAAAGACCGTTACACTCAGGCCGTCTTCGCCGAGGGTGACGTGCCGTTTTTGAATGGATTCCACCGAATTGACACGACAACAGGTGTAGGTTGAGAAAATGAAGAAATTGCTCGAGTGGCACGGTCTGACAATCGAGTCCTTGACCCTTTGAATCTCTTCGGGTGTCAGCGCGAACTCCCGAGGACTTGTTCTGTCGGGTATCAATTCTGTGTTGACCTTGGTCTCAAAATTGGTATGCACCCCAAAATGGTGATTGATGACCCGCGACAATTTCACCAAATTGCTTCTGTAGGTCTCAATGGTGCTCAGAGAACAACCTCCCTTTGCTTTGCTGTCAAGCCACTCTTGGCAATGCTCAGGACGAATGGAGCGCACCTTAACAATTTCGGGGTAATGCTCTTTGACGTACTCGCACAGATTGTGAGCGGTGTCGAGCAAATTTGCCTTGCCTGCAAAGCTGTACACCCGCCAACTATGGTCGGGTTGCCCGCTTTGATGCTTGGCAGAATGTTTGTCGTAACCGACTGTGAACGACGCCTCAATAG
>JAZTZA010000263.1:0-1731 GCA_045637185.1 Acutalibacteraceae bacterium | reverse complement strand
CGACGGCATATAGATATCGATAGTATCGTGTGTTGCGCTGTACGCGTAATCGTTATAAAATGTAATCATTTGAGGTCAGTTCCTATGTATGCGACGCGACGGAAATCGTCGGGGTTGTGACGGACGATATAGTCGATATATGAATCCACCATATTAGCTGTAAAAATATAGCCCGATGCGTTCATATGACCGTAGAGGTAGAACTTTTCTTTAAACGCGTCGTCGTAAACGGGTGCGTATTTGAAAAGGTCGATAACATAACAGCCCTCATAGTGCTCTGCAATCTTGTAAAGCAGTTCTGCGTGTGCGGCACGCTTGGCATCGCCCTCCTCTTTACCACAGCGCGGCATTGTCAGAAGGAAAAACTTTGCGCGCGGCTGAACGCTTTTAAGGCGCTCGATAATAGCGGTGAAGTAGTATGCAAAGGTGTCAGAGCTCTCATCCCCGATATCGGAGATATCGCCAACCTCGTAGCCGCGGTTTAGGATATCGTTGACACCGAGTGCGATAACATATGCCTGACAGGAGTTTGCAGGGTCCCAGAAGCGCATTTTATCGGCAAAATTGTTCCAGTACTCCTTTGCCGTCATACCGCCCTTTGAAAAGTTGAGCGCGGTGAGCCCGTTCTTTCTTGCGATATACTGACCCCACGAATACTCGTAGTAGTCGTGGTAGCCGCGGCTGTCGTCCGCCCCGCGCGACTCAAACTCGCCCGACGACAGACTGTCGCCGATAAAGCCGATTTTGCGGAACACCGCCGTGTTACTGATGCCGTTTACAAAGCTGTCAAGCGGCTGTTCGTTATCGTTATATAAAAATTTATTCCAATCCATTCAAAGCACCTCCGTTTTTTCTAATTATACCACCTAAAAATTATTTTTCAATATTATTTGAGTATTGCGGAGGTGACTGTTTTTATTTTTTTGATATCTTTTGCACCGTACTGCTCAAACACCTGTATTTTATTGTGCTTACCAAGCAGCTCGCCGGGCACGTAGAGGGTATACTGAGGGCCGACGTTCCAGTATCTGCCGAGGTTAAAGCCGTTTACAAATATAAAGCCTTTTTTGAGATTGCGAAAATCAATAAACGTATCGACGTTCGGCTCGGCATCAAACTCACCCTCAAGGATAACCGCGCCCTTTGTCGGAGTGAAAGCTTTTGTTTGATAGTCAAGGCTCTTAAAGGGAAGCGACAGGTTTTTCCAGCCGTGAATCTGTTTGGAGCGGTTGGTCTTTATGGATACGTCGAGTATTCCCTTTTTCTCGCCTACGTATTTGCCGAAGTTGACCCTGCCCATATTTTCGCACAGTATCTCGATGACAACAGTTTTGTTTCTTGGCAAATAGATATCTACGCTGTCGTTTCTGTTACGCATAACGGTGCCGACGTACTTTCTGTCAACGTAGACATCCGCTCTGTCACGAAGATCATCAAAGCGAAGCGTAGCACGCTCACCAAGCCCTGTAAGCTCGGTTCTGTAAAGAACGTAGCCGTAGTCCTGACCAAGGTCGTCAAAGGTGAGCGGCAGAGCGCTGTCTACCGCATCATTATAGTCGACAGCATCCCACAGCGACACGCTCTTTGTCAGTAAAATCGGGTCAAGCTTTTGCGACTTTACAGCGATATCGGACAGCGGTTTTTCATCGATACCGAGGTAGTTGTGCAACACCTCGCGGCAGGCAAAGTATTTTTTTGTGGGAAGCCCCTGCTCATTAAGGAGCGCCTCCT
>JAZTZA010000262.1:0-4033 GCA_045637185.1 Acutalibacteraceae bacterium | reverse complement strand
CCGACGGTATCACTACCCATTCAAACTGCTCTAACGCATCCTTTAAGCACTGTTTCCTTTATGTTGCCGACAACGCGCTTGTTTTGAGCACCAGCACTACGACAAGCGTTTTCGACGACATAACCATCGGCACTATCTGCTGCGGCATTTTCCCGCAGAACAACGCAGGAAAATATGAGATCTCCAACATCTACATCTTCCGCGCCGATGAAGGCATAATGCGCAACTGCTACACCTGGCAGGACGAGCCGCGCTCCTTCAGCCTGACCCTCAACAACGTCAGCGCCGTCGACTGCGACCATTTCCCCTTCATCTTCTACGGCTGGAATATGGGAAAACTGCCCAAGACCATCACCTTCAACAACCTTGCCGTTCCGGTTGCCACCGGCTCCGCCGATCTCGGCTCAAGCAATGGCCCCACCATCCGCGTTGAGAATGTGTCGGGACATCTTGCTACCAACAACTACACCCTCAACTTCAACGGTCTTAGCGTCGGTGGAAAGGCCGTCACATCGGCATCCTCGCTTAAGACCAATATGACCTCCGGCAACTACATCAATGTTACCGGCAACGGCTCCAAGTTCGGCCCTGCTTCCGCCGCCAAAAAGACCGGCTCGGTCAAGCCCGAGGGCAAGATATTCATCGGTGAGCGTCAGCTCTACACCGAGCACCGCGCCGTTAAGAAGGATAACACCTGGTACGTACCTGCCGCCGCTGTCTGCGAGGCACTCGGCAAGAGCGTGCCCTCCTCAACCACGACCATAAACGGCGTCAAGTACATTTCTCTTGCCAACCTGACCTCGAGCAAGGTAGCCAAATCGGCATCCTACGATTCAGCCTCGGGCCGCATCAAGATCGGCGTGCCTTCGGGAACGACGGGCGACCTCTTAAGCTGGTTCGGAACAAGCGCGCACAGCCACTGGTCCGAGTCCGTCTGCTACAATATGCATATGCTCTGGCTCAAGGAATACGGCGGCAATTCCTTCCGTATGAAGTGCTCATATTCGGGCTCGGGTATCTCCTACAACCTGACCGAGCAGTTCCAACAGTACGGCAAGGGTAAGTATACCCTGACCTTCCAGGCCAAAGCCAAGACTGCTACCAACCTGCAGGTCGACTTCGGTATAAACCGTCAAACCAAGGCCTCTACTACCAAGAGTTTGACGACAAGCTGGCAGACCGTTACCCTTACCTTTACCAATAGCAGCAGCCCTGAAAGCATAAAGAACGCATACCTGCGTATGACCAGCAAGGCGAACAATGTTGAGATCGACATACGCAACGCAAAGCTGGTCTACAACGGATAAGGTAAGCAAAACTTCTTTTCCGGAGGTAATTATATGAACAAGCAAGCAGAAAACCTTCTCATCGCATATCCCGAGTATGACAAACGCATCGAGCGCGACTATATGTACGACGTCAAGGTGATGCAGGGTGACAGGTCGGTTGACCTCGTCTGCTACAACCATTGCGACTCGGTCATCACCTCGCCGCGCACCGTCAACGGCGATATGTACCGCCGCTTCTGCGAATTTGCCTTCGCAGGCGAGCCTGTACGCATCGAGGTCACCGTCTACTCCGACTTTGACTCCTACACCGTTATGCCGTCGGCGAAAAATTTCCGTTCTTCGCGCGAGGGCAACGTCATCTCCATCTATCTTGATAAGCCCGATTACCTCCTTTTCAAGCTGGACGCCAGCGACGACTCAATTCTGTCCATCTTTGCCGACGAGCCCGAGACCAACCTGCCCGACAAGAACGACCCCAACGTCATCTACGTCGAGGGCTGGTACGAGCCCGAAAATTCCACCGTGTTGAATCTTGAAAGAGACAACACCGTCCTCTATCTTGCACCCGGCTCGGTGCTTAACGCACGCGTAAAGGTCATCGGCGACGGTATCATCATCAAGGGTCGCGGTATGGTCCTCGACCCATACAGCGATATTTACAAAACCGACAAGTCAGAAACCGTCGGCAGACAGGACCTGCGTTACCTCATCCACGTCACAGGCGACCATTGCTTCATCGACGGCATCAAGATGGTCGAGGCACGCGACTTCAACCTCTGGGTACAGTGCACCGACCTGACCGTCACCAACCTGAAGATACTCGCCAGTGAAATGTGCACCGACGGAATTACTCCGCACACAGGTGGCGGTTGCTCCTACAAGCATTGCTTCATTTACGTTGCCGACAACTGCCTTGTCCTGAGCGCAAGCACTACCACTTCGGTCTTTGACGATATGACCCTCGGCTCCATCTGCTGCGGCATTTTCCCCCAAAACAACGCAGGAAAGTATGAGATGTCCAACTTCTACCTTTTCCGCGTCGACGAGGGAGTTATGCGCAACTGCTACACCTGGCAGGATGAGCCTCGCTCCTTCGATATGACCATCGACAACCTGAGCGCCGTCGACTGCCACCATTTCCCCTTCATCTTCTACGGCTGGAATATGGGCCACCTGCCCAAGTCCATCACCTTCAACAACCTTGCAGTGCCGGTTGCCACAGGCTCCGAAGCACGTAATCAGGGGGACGGTTCGACCATCCGCGTAGAGAATGTCAAGGGAAGGCTCGAAACCTCCAACTATACCCTTAACTTCAACGGCCTGTCGGTCGGCGGCAAGGCGGTCACCGACCAAGCCGAACTGCCGAGAAATATGACCGACGGCAACTACATCAATGTCAGCGGCAACGGCTCCGACTTCGGCCCGACCGTTTCCAACATCATCAGCGGTTCGGTCCGTCCCGAAGGTAAGCTCTTCATCGGTGAGCGTCAGCTCTTTACCAAGAACCGCCCCGTCAAGACCGACGGCGGCTGGCTGGTTCCTGCCGATGATGTTTGCGCCGCGCTTGAAAGTGAGGTCCCCGCGACTGCCATCGACCTCAAGGGCGCAAAATATATTTCGCTCGACGACCTCGTTGCAGGTGGCGTTGCCAAATCGGCCTCTTACGACGGCGCGACCGGCCGCATCAATATCGCGGTCAAGGACGGCGAGTCGGGCAACCTTTTGAGCTGGTTCGGCAACGAGGCACACAGCCATTGGTCCGAATTCATAAGCTATAATATGCATATGGTATGGCTTAAAGAGTACGGCGGCAACTCCTTCCGTATGGAAAGATGCAAAAAATTCGCCGGCATTTCCTATAACCTCACCCCACAGATGCAACAGTACGGCAAGGGCACCTACACCCTTACCTTCTCGGCCAAGGCCGACATCGACACCCCGATGGGATTCCTCTTCGGCTCAAACCGTGAGTTCTCTCTGCCCAGCGTTGATATTACGACCGAGTGGCAGGACTTCGTCCTCACCTTTGATGAGCAGACCGATCCCGCGACCATCTGGAACGCCTGCCTTATTATGAGAGCAGGCACCGAAGATGCCGGCATCGAGATCCGCAACGCAAAGCTTACCCACAACGGCTGATAAAAATGCAACAAAAAAATCCTCCCTTTCTCAAGGGAGGATTTTTTTGCCTTTTTCAATTAGATCGCTGTAATTACGATGGAATCGAGGATCGACTCGACTGCCGCTTCGCACTCCTTTTCCGATGCGGGATAGGTGAAGGAAAAGGCATACATTCTGACTCCGGTGATAACGTTATCAAAATAAATCCTGATAAGATCTTCGCCGTCTTCGGTATAAGAGATCGCAACCTTCGTGCCCTCAAAGCCGCACAGCTTCTCCTTTGTGTAGGAGATGATTTTTGCATTTTCGAAGACGCTACCGGAGAAATATTCCAGATACTCGGCTTCAGTTATTTCATATTTATATTCCGCACTCGTAATGTAAAAATTAAGCCCGCATTTTTCTTTCAGTTTAGGATGGTTAAAAAAGTAAGACGTCCCGTCCTCGCCTTCAAGCTGCTGACAGTTCCAGTCGGCAGGAACGCTCAATGAAATGCCCGCCTCGGTAAAGGTCGTTCCTTTATCGGTTGTGGTAATCAGGTCATCTTCTATCTCGGTATAACCGTCCAACACGTAATCATCCGAATTGGAAAAATCGCTGCTGACGTCCACCGAACTGTCGGA
>JAZTZA010000261.1:0-8763 GCA_045637185.1 Acutalibacteraceae bacterium | reverse complement strand
GAAAGGTTGCTCTCATTGGCACCGGAATGGTCGGTATGAGTTTCGCCTTTGCACTTGCAAATAACAACCTGTGCAATGAGCTTGTACTGATTGACATTGATCGAGACAAAGCCGAGGGCGAGGCGATGGACCTTAATCACGGAATGGCTTTTGCTCACACCAAAATGAAGATTTACGCAGGGGTGTACGGCGACTGCGCAGATGCTGACATCGTTGTGATAACAGCAGGTGCAAACCAAAGGCCTGAAGAAACTCGGCTTGACCTGTTGCACAGAAATGCTGATATTATCACTTCGATCGTTGAGCAGGTGGTCGACAGCGGCTTTGACGGCATTTTCCTTGTTGCCTCAAATCCCGTTGATATAATGACAAGGCTTGTTCAGCAGGTGTCGGGTTTTGACTGTAAGCGAGTAATCGGCAGCGGAACCACCCTAGATACAGCACGATTAAGATATCTCATCGGCGACTATTTTAACGTTGACTCAAGGAATGTGCACGCCTACGTTATGGGTGAGCACGGCGACAGCGAATTTGTCCCTTGGTCACAGGCGCTGATCTCAACAGTTCCCATCAAGGATATGTGCGAGAGAAGCAGTTGCAGCTGCACTGCCAACGACCTCATTCAAATCGAAGACGATGTCAGAAACGCTGCATACGTCGTGATAAAGGCCAAAAATGCGACCTACTACGGCATTGGAATGTCGTTGGTTAGAATTGTTCGCGCAATTTTTAACGATGAGAGAAGCGTGCTTACCGTTTCGACCCATATAGGCGGTCAATACGAAGAGAAGGATGTCTATATCGGAATCCCGAGTGTAGTCGGCAGAGCCGGCGTTGTAGATATTATGCCGATATCATTGACAGAGGACGAGCTTGTAAAGTTCCATAACTCCTGTGATATATTACGTAGACATTTCGAACAATTAGATACTGCAAAATCCGAAAGGTAAAACGGTTTTACAGATACGGATATGATAAAAAACGCTTGACTAACTTAATACAGGTTGATATAATATCAAGGTAGCATTTTGCTCGCTGGTATGGCTCAGTTGGTAGAGCAGCGCATTCGTAATGCGCAGGTCGTCGGTTCGAGTCCGACTACCAGCTCCATATCCGTACGGTTGCATTAGTGGCTGTATGAATCAAGGAGAGAGTTGATTTATTCAGCTCTCTTTTTTGTTGACGAAAATCACCCGTCAAACATCTTTTCGATACAAGCATATAATGTACTGAAGGGAGGTTTGACATCATGGGTGACCAGTTTTACACAGTAAAAAACGGCGATACACTCTTTGAGATTGCGAAGATGTATCAGGTTCCTGTGGAAGTGATAACAAGGGCAAACAGGCTCAGCGATCCGAACACTATCTTTGTAGGACAGGTGTTGCGTATTCCTCAGAGCTCGAGGCCGCTTTGGTATATGGTGCGTTACGGCGATACTCTGTACACCATCGCAAAGAGATTCTTCACGACTGTTGACAATATTGTTGCCTTAAATTCTCTTGCAAATCCCGATGTAATTTATCCGGGCGACAGAATCAGAATAAGATAAGAAAAACGGGTACTCAGCGAGTACCCGTTAGTTTATTTAAGCATACTGTCGACGGCCAAAAGGACACCCATATGGGCACTGTGGAAGTTGAGTCCGCCCTGCATCCAGGCGGCATAGGGCTCGCGAAGAGGCGCATCCGCTGAAAGCTCAACCGAGGCGCCGAGAGTGAATGCACCGGCAGCCATAATAATGTCACAGTCATATCCCGGCATAGCCCAAGGCTCAGGCCTTACGAATGAATCGACCGGCGCGCCGGACTGCATTCCGCAGCAGAACTCGATGAGCTTATCCCTATCACCAAGGATAACTGCCTGAATGATGTCTCCCCTCTTCTCATCAAAGGTCGGAGTTACCTCAAAACCAAGCTTGGAAAGCAAACAAGAAGCGTAAACAGCGGCCTTCAGAGCCTCACCGGTGACGTGGGGCGAATTGAAAATGCCCATATACAACTCGCGGTTATGGCCAAGGGTTGCACCTAACTCGCTGCCTGCGTTAGGAACGGTAAGACGGTAGGAACACATCTCAACAAGATCGGCTCTGCCTGCTATATATCCACCGGTCGGTGCGATTCCACCGCCTGCATTCTTTATAAGAGAGCCTGCCATCAGGTCGGCTCCGTGTTGAGTCGGTTCGGTAGTTTGAACAAATTCGCCGTAGCAGTTATCGACCATCACGATGGAATCGGGTGATAATTCCTTAGAAAGCATTGCGATCTTTTCAATATCCTCAACAAGCAACGACGGGCGTAGACTGTATCCGCGCGAACGCTGAATATAGACCATTTTATAGTTACCGTCGGACAGCTTGTTTTTGATGCCATCATAATCGATCGATCCGTCATCAAGAAGAGCGACCTCGTCGTAGTTTATGCCAAACTCGGCGAGCGATCCGCTTGATTCGCCGTTAATGCCAAGGACACCGAGAAGGGTGTCGTAAGGTCTGCCGGTAACGCAAAGCATCGTGTCACCGGGTCGAAGCACACCGAAGAGGGCAACAGTCAGCGCATGTGTACCCGATACAAAATTATGACGTACAAGAGCAGCCTCTGCACCGATTGCATCAGCAAAAACAAGGTCCAGCACTTCCCTGCCCCTGTCACCGTAGCCATAGCCGGTAGAAATGCCCAAATGTGACTCGCTGACCTTATTCTTAATAAAGGCGTTGAGCATCTTCACCTGATTATATTCGGTCGTCGTATCGATTTGAGCAAATCTCTCCTGCAGTTGCGCCATAACTTCTTTATCAAGTTGTTTGAGCCTGTCCGATATTTTGAAAAAATTCTGTTCCATTATATTCACCTAATATGTACTGAAATATCTTACCCGTTTTAACAAAGCCGCAAGATAAGTAAAAACGGTCGTTATCATTACTATCGCTTAGCGCATAGATCTTTACACTGCCTGAAAGGGCTGCCAATCGGTCAACAGCGCGCCTACCTAATCCCTCACGACGATAATGCTTATCAACACAAACGCCCGTGATTAAGGCTTCTGCACCTCCGACAGCGGCACAGCCTGCTGAATATTCGTCGGCAAAAATCACAGCGCTCTCGTGTCGCACACGATGGCATATATCAACGTACCAAGCCTCAAAATGCGGCATTTCAAAAGCAGACGATAGCCTGTCATAGACATTCCTATAATCCAAGTTAATTGCCGTTATCTTCTCAAAATCGTTGATCTTTTCGAAAACAGAGGCTTCCGTTCCGTTAAGATACCGAATAGGAACGTTGCAAAGCAGGCTTTTTGCACCCAGTGCAGATATAAAAGCCAACAGTTCGTCGTCTACACCGTTATTACAGATAACGGTCAGACATTCGTCCATCAAAAACAGAAGCGAAGTCTGTTCGTCACCGTCATACTGCACCCAAAACCTTGCAAAACCGTACCCCGTGCCGTAGGAATCGAGAAAGGACCTGACCCTGACGTATAAGGCACCGTCAAAATCTAACTTTTCACTTAAATCAAGGCTTCGAATCATATATTGCCTTCACACATCTTGATAGCAACCTCACGAACGATATCAGAGACGCTGTCAATATCGTTTGCTGATACGACGCAGGACGGTGAATGCAAATATCTGCAAGGGATGGATACCGAAAGTGTCTTCACACCTGAACGGGACTGATGGATAGCGCCTGCGTTATTGCCGCCTGCAACTGCCTGCTTGGTCTGCACTTTTATTCCCATTTCATCAGCAATTTTTACAGCTGAGCGATAAAGTTCTGCGTCGTAGAGGGTCGCATTGTCCATAAAAGAAAGCACGGCGCCCTTGCCGACATAGCAGCATCGCTTATTTTCGGGTACGCCTACAAGGTCGGCTGCGGTAGTCGCTTCGACCGCGATAGCGCAGTCGGGATCAATGGAATAGGTAGTAGTTTTTGCGCCCCTGAGTCCAAGCTCTTCCTGAGTTGAGAAAGAAAACCACATATCATAGGGCAGATCCTGTTCAATGATGTTCATAAGAACAGCGCAACCAAACCTATCGTCCAATGCCTTTGCCTTAATGAAACCATCACCGAATTCAACAAATTCGCTGAAATAGGTGCCCGAGTCACCTAAATTTACCATCTTCAAGGCATCCTCGCGGTCCTTAGCACCGATGTCGATGGTAAGATTGTTCTTATCGGGCATATTCTCGGCATCATCGCCCTTGAGCAGATGGACAGGCTTTACCTGAATCACGCCGATATGACCGTTGATCTGCACCCTCTTTGAAACAAGTGCCTCGGTGTTGATACCGCCTAGGGTAGTGAAGTGCAAGAAACCGTCCGAAGTGATAGAGGTAACGATAAATCCGACTTCATCGGTATGAGCGTCAAGCATAACCTTCTTTGCAGGGCGGTTGGCGCCCTTTTTGAAGGCAATAAGGTTACCCATAGCGTCAATACTGCATTCGCAGTAGGGCGAAATGATATCTTTGATATACTCTGATACAACATTCTCTTTCCCCGAAGGTCCGCACAGTTCGCATAACTCTTTAAGATACTTAATCATCAGCGGCAACCTCCGTTCATAACGTATTCAGCGATAAGACGCGCACAACTATCGATATCGCTCAGGGAAACGACCTCGCAAGAGGTGTGCATATTACGCAGGGGTATTGAGACGAGCGAGGTCCTGATGCCCGACTTGGTTATGGAAATAACGTCGGCATTGGTTCCTGTCGATCTACCCGACACCTCAAGTTGATAAGGAATGTCCTTGTCTTTTGCAAGGGAGATAAGTTTGTTTGTTGCAACCGAATTAAGCACCGGAGAAACGCCGATCATCGCGCCCTCGCCGACTTTGCCACATTCACGTTCGGATACATCAGGGCCATTACCGAAGCTAACATCGACAACAATTGCTTCATCCACCTCTTGAGCGAAAGCAACTGTGCGAGCGCCTCTGCAACCCAGTTCCTCCTGTGCCGAAAGGGATAAAATCAGCGTGCAGTCGGCCGCCTTTGTGTCAACAAGGCTCGCCGCCTTAATGATTGCGGCAACTCCAGCACGATTATCAAGCGATTTTGAGGTAACGCAGTCATTGGCCATCTTTACAAGCGGCGACCTGAATCCAACGCGATCGCCGGGGCTTACCAGTTCAACCAATTTATCGTGAGGTAATCCGCAATCGATCAGAAGATCGTCGACGGCAGGCGCCTTTTTTTCGTCCTTTTTAAGATGAGGGGGCAAACCTGCAAATACGCCGAACAAGGCCTCCTTGCCGTATACAACCACTTCCTGCTCGATAACTGTACGCCTGTCGATACCTCCGCAGGCGGCAACTCGGATAAAGTCGCCATCAATGCAGGTCACAAGAAAGCCGATCTCATCGATGTGAGCGTCAAGCATGACCCTGTGAGAGCCGTTGCCGACAGTACAAACAAGGCTACCGTTAACATCGCGAGCGACTTGTCCCATTTCATTGAGATAGGTTTGAGCAACATCAAGGATTTCGTCCTGTCCGGGTAGACCAGCACTGTTGCAAAGTGATGAAAGCATATTAAACAAATCCATTTTCTCTATCCTCCCTGTAAAACAAGCCGATATAAAATCGGCTTGTGATAATTATAGTTTGTTGACAAGTTCCTTGAAATGCTTGCCCCTGAGTTCAAAGTTGGGATAAGCGTCAAAGCTCGCGCAAGCAGGGCTCAGGGTTACGATATCTCCCGAAACGGCCTTTTCGTGCGCAACCGAAACCGCCTGCTCCATATTCTCAACTCGTACAATTTCCATACCGCAGGAATCAAAATCTTCGCCATCGCGCACCGCCTTCTCGATCTTATCTGCAGTCGGACCGGAAAGAATGAGCAGCTTTATCTTCTCGATTGCGTGAGGTGCAAGGGCCTCAAACGGAATATGCTTGTCATATCCACCACCGATGAGTATGACCTTTTGATTAAATGCCGCAAGGCCTGCGATGGTCCTCGTCGGGCTGGTTGCGATAGAGTCGTTATAATATTTGACCCCATCAAGCTCGCGCACAAACTCGATCCTGTGCTCTACGCCCTTGAATTCGCGCGCGGTTTTGACAATGTTTTCGGGGGTTACATACTCCCACACCGCAGAAATTGCCGCAAGGAAATTTTCGACGTTGTGCTCGCCGATGACCTTGATATCGTCGCGGCGCATTACCTCGGTAAGCCCATTCTTATCCGACATATAAAGAATACCATCGGGTCCGTAATACGCTCCGTTTGCGACCGGATGTCGATAACTGAACATCAACGACTGTCCGCGAACGTCATTTTCAAATCCTCTTGTGATATCGTTATCGGCGTTCAAAACAGTACGGGAAAAGGCGTTCTGGTGAATCATAATATTTCGCTTTGCATCGATATATTCATCCATCGTCTTGTGAACGTCAAGATGGTTGGGCGCAACATTTGTGATAACACTGACGTTGGGGCTCTTTCTCATAGAGATAAGCTGGAATGAGGAAAGCTCAACAACCGCACAGTCGTTGGCATCGATCTCATCAATAATGGGCAGTAAAGCGCGGCCGATGTTTCCGCCAAGGTGGACGGTATAGCCCTGTGTCTCGAGCATTTTTGCAATCAGGGTCGTAGTGGTGGTCTTTCCATCGGAGCCTGTAACCGCAAAAAGCTTACAGGGGCAAAGGTCAAAGAAGACCTCCATTTCAGAAGTCACAACAATGCCCCGCTTCCTTGCCTCAATAAGCTCGGGCAGAAAGAAGTTCATACCGGGGGTGCGGAAAATTATATCAACATCTAGATTCTTCAGATAATCGGGTCCGAGGATCAGCTTAACGCCCGCCGCTTCAAGTTCATCGGCGGTAGCACCGAGCTGTTCACGGGTACGACGGTCGCAGGCGTAGATATCTCCGCCAAGTTTTTTGAATTTATAAATAAGGGGCAAATTGCTGACACCGATACCGCAAAGAGCGATCCTCGATGTTCTCACCTTCTCAAAAAAACTTTCGATCTTATGGTACATATATGTACACTACCTCTCTTAACAAATTAACGGTGCATATTATATAGTTTGCTGTATGCGATAAATTATTACCAATTCCATATTATGATAACACATTTCTTTCCAATATGCAACGGGATTAAAACCCAATCTCCTTAAATTTTATGCAAAAAAACACATTGTGCTTGAATGAAAAATAAAAATATGATATAATAATTCAAAATAATTTGGAAGGTGCAATTTATGAAGATCAGAGAAGGATTTATTCTGCGAAAGATCGGCGACGATATTATTGTCGTACCCGTAGGCAAGGCCAGCGCTGATTTTCACGGTATGATAAAGCTTAATAACACTGCGGCTGCTATATGGGAATGTATCGCCGAGGGTAAGAATGAAGATGAGATAGTTGCCAGTCTTTTGGATAAATATGACGTGTCAAAGGAAAACGCTATCAACGCGGTCAGGAACACTGTCGACACCCTGAGCAAAGCCGGTGTACTGGTATGACCGAGAGTCTGCAAACAATTGAACAAATACTTAAATCTGAAGGCAAATACGTCAGCACAACGGTAGGGACAAGTATGCTTCCCCTTTTCAAAAACAGAAGGGACATGGTTGTCATCCGTCCCGTAACCAAGCCTTTGAAAAAGTATGACGTACCCCTTTACCGACGTGGTGACAAGGTTATTCTTCACAGAATCGTCGCCGTTAGCGATAACGGTTATATCATTTGCGGAGACAATTGCGAGAATAAAGAATATGACATCACCGATGAAAATATAATCGGTGTGATGACCGAGTTTTACCGAAAGGATAAGCACTACACTGTCTCCCATAAAGGCTACATACTGTATTCAAAAGTACACGTGTTTCTCTATCCGTTGCGAAAGGTTATCATGACATTACGGAGATTTGCCGCAAAAGCCTACCGAAGAGTTTTTTCAAAAAAATAACACCTGTGAAAATTCACAGGTGTTATTTTTTATCTTAGTCGATCACGCGGACTTTGAGAACTCCGTCTATTTTACGAATGTTTTCAACCACTTCATCAGAAATCTTGGTAGAAACATCAAGCAAGGTGTAAGCATACTCCTTCTTGGACTGATTGTTCATCTTCTCGATGTTGATACCACCCGCAGAAACGGCGGCAGAAACCTGAGCAAGAATGTTGGGTACATTTCTGTGGATAACGCAGATACGGGATGCAGTGGTGCGCGGCATATTAACGGTAGGCATATTGACCGAGTTGATGATGTTACCGTTTTCGAGGTACTCAACAAGCTCGCGAGCAGCCATAACAGCGCAGTTGTCCTCTGATTCCTGAGTCGAAGCGCCAAGGTGCGGAATGGCCACAACACCCTCAACACCGATAACCTCATCGCTCGGGAAGTCGGTGACATAAGATGCGACCTTTCCGTTTGCCAGAGCAGCAATCATATCCTCAGAATTAATCAACTCACCGCGAGCAAAGTTAAGAATACGGACGCCCGACTTCATCTGAGCGATAGACTGATCGTTGATCATTCCCTTAGTGTCGGGAGTGAGCGGAACGTGAACAGAGATGTAGTCGCAAGCGGCATAGATGTCGTTGACATCGGAGATATGCTTTACGCCGTTATCAAGCTTCCAAGCGGCGTCGACTGACAGGAAGGGATCGTATCCATAGACCTCCATACCGAGTGCAATAGCGGCGTTGGCTACAAGGATACCGATGGCACCGAGTCCGATAACGCCAAGCTTCTTGCCCATTATCTCAGGGCCTGCGAAGAAGTCGGAGGCCAAGCGGTCTTAG
>JAZTZA010000260.1:0-2988 GCA_045637185.1 Acutalibacteraceae bacterium | reverse complement strand
GAGATGGAAAACTCCATCTTGCCCACCTTTTCGAGAGCAAGCTTCATAACCGTGTCCTTGCCGCTTCCCGAAGGGCCTGACAGGACGAAAGCATTTCCTTTATTCATCGATCTCATCCTCCTCGTCCAGCTCGTCATCGGTATCGTTAATTCGGTTGGCCACCGTTTCACACTGCAGATAGGTCAGCACGATGTGGTCGCTGTCGGTGACTATGACGGCACGGGTACGGCGGCCGTGGGTGGCATCGATAAGCTTGCCCCTCTCCCTTGCATCCTGAATGATGCGCTTTATCGGGGAAGATTCGGGCGAGACTATCGCCACAAGACGCTCGGCCTCGACCATGTTTCCGAAGCCTATGTTGATAAGTTTCATTGGGTCTACCTCCGCCTATTCGATGTTCTGTATCTGCTCGCGGATCTTCTCGATCTCGGATTTTATTGCGACGACGATGTGGGCTATCTCGACATTCTGCGACTTGGAGCCGATGGTGTTTGTCTCTCGGTTCATTTCCTGCACCAAGAAGTCGAGGGAGCGGCCGATGGGTCCCTCCTGCTCAAACATACTCTGCATCTGCTTGAAATGACTGCGCAGGCGCACCGTTTCCTCATCGACGGCAACCTTGTCGGCGAAGATGGCAGTTTCGGTCAGCAGTCTCTGCTCATCCACCTGCTTGTCACCCAGCAGATCGCGCATCTTCTCTTCCAAACGGGCACGGTAGGCGGCAACCGTCTCTGGCGAACGCGACTCGACGACAGCGACCTTTTCAAGTATGCTATTCATCTTGGCAAGGACGTCCTCTTTAAGCTTTTCGCCCTCGCGGGCACGCATCTCGAGGAAGGCATCAATGGCGCGGTTGGCAGTTTCCTTGAGCACCTCCCAGACCGCTTCTTCATCGACGGTATCGCGGCTGATGATGAACAGATCGGGGAAGCGGGAAAGAGCGAGCGCATTTATGTTGCTATCCAGCCCGTAGGTCTCGCCAAGCTCCTTTATCGCATTAAGGTAGCCTTTGGCAAGCGAGTGGTTGACCTCCACCTTTACGTCACCTGTGTCGCGGTTGACGGTGCTGATGAACATCTCCACCTTGCCGCGATTGATACGGGACTGGCAAAGCTTCTTCAGGTTATCCTCCGCAAAGGCAAAGCTCCTCGGCATACGCGCCGAAAACTCGAAAAACTTATGATTGACCGAACGTATCTCAACCGTCAGGTCAAAGCCCTCTGCGAACCCTTCTGCCCGACCGTATCCGGTCATACTCATCGTCATATTATCACTCCCATTGGTAGCATAATTATAGGTTGCAATATTTTATCAGTTTATTTTACCAAAAAAGAGGCCCTCTTGTCAACCTTAATGCTTGATTATTTGCCGATTAGGCATTATAATACTCCTATAATTATACGGAGAGGAACTTGTTATATTATGAAATTAGGTATTGTAGGACTCCCCAACGTTGGCAAGTCCACACTTTTTAATGCTATCACCAACGCAGGTGCGCAGTCGGCTAACTATCCCTTTTGCACCATTGAGCCCAACGTGGGAATGGTGTCGGTGCCCGACGAGCGTCTTGACAAGCTTGCCGAAATGTATCAGCCCGACAAGTTTACCCCTGCCACCATCGAGTTTGTCGACATCGCAGGACTTGTAAAGGGTGCCTCCAAGGGTGAGGGACTGGGCAACAAGTTCCTGTCGCACATCCGCGAGGTCGACGCTATCGTTCACGTTGTGCGTTGCTTCGAAAGTGACGATATCATTCACGTTGAGGGCTCGGTCGACCCCCTGCGCGACATCGAGGTCATCAACCTTGAGCTGATACTCAGCGACATCGAAATGGTACAGCGCCGCTATGACAAGGCCAGCAAGCTGCTTAAGGGCGACAAGGGTATGCAGGAGGAGGTCGACTTCCTCAAGGCGCTGATGTCCCATCTTGAAGAGGGCAAGCCCGCCCGTTCCATCGAGACCAACGACAATACCGCGCAGATACTTGCCACCACCGCCCTGCTTTCCTCTAAGCCCATCATCTACGCCTGCAATATGGGCGAGGACGATTTCATAGGCGGCATCGATGCCAACACCCGTTATCAGACGGTGCGCGAGCTTGCCGCTCAGGAGAAGGCTGAGTGCCTGCCCATTTGTGCCGAGCTTGAGGCTCAGATCGCCGATATGGACGAGGAGGGCAAGGCCCTTTTCCTCAGCGAGCTGGGGCTTGAAAGCTCAGGACTTGACCGCCTTATCCGCACCTGTTATTCCCTTTTGGGTCTTATCTCCTACCTCACCGCAGGCAAGCCCGAGGTGCGTGCCTGGACCATCGTCAACGGCACCAAGGCTCCTCAGGCGGCAGGCAAGATCCACTCCGACTTTGAGCGCGGCTTCATTCGCGCCGAAGTAGTCGCTTACGACGACCTTATGGCCTGCGGAAGTATGAACGCTGCCAAAGAGAAGGGGCTTGTCAGAAGCGAGGGCAAGGAGTACGTTATGAAGGACGGCGACATCGTGCTCTTCCGCTTCAACGTTTGATCCTAACTGAATTCGCCGAGGTCGATTATGAAGAACAACCAAACTGCGAAAAAGCCGCTTTCCGCCTACGAGAGGATCGTACTCGTCATCGCCCTGATATGCGTCGGAGTGCTCTTTGTTTTTAAGGCGATATCGATGCAAGCTCAGCCCGACAAGGTGATAACCTACACGGTCAACAACTCGGCCGTCAGCACCGTGTCGCAGGAGAGTCTGTCCGAAAAGGTCAACATCAACACGGCCGATAAGGAACGACTGACATCCCTGAAGGGCATTGGTGAAAGCAAGGCAGAGGCTATCATCTCCTACCGCGAGGCAAACGGCCCGTTTGGCGATATCACCGATATTATGAAGGTGGACGGAATAGGTCAAAAGACCTTCGAGAACATAAAAGATATGATATGCGTAGAGTAAAGAACACCCCGACGGGACTCTTGGTCCTGTCGGGGTGTTGGTTTTTATTCGTGTAAAAGC
>JAZTZA010000259.1:0-3739 GCA_045637185.1 Acutalibacteraceae bacterium | reverse complement strand
TGACCGCCGTCAGCATCGACCAGCGCTTCGGCGTGCTCGACATCACCGGTGACGACACCATCAACAGCTTCCGTGAGAAGAAGGAACGCGACGGCAGCGTTATCAATGGGGGGTTTATGGTCTTGGAGCCCCAGATCTTCGATTATATCGCAGGGGACAAGACCGTCTTTGAAAAGGAGCCGCTCGAGAAGCTCGTTTCAATGGGCGAGCTGAAGGCCTTCCGTCACAACGACTTCTGGCAGTGTATGGACACCCAGAGGGATAAGATGTATCTTGAGGAGCTTTGGGACGAAGGACGGGCTCCGTGGAAGATGTGGGATTAAATATGAATTTAGAGTTTTTTAAGGGAAAGCGCGTGTTCTTGACAGGCCATACCGGCTTCAAGGGCTCGTGGCTTTGCCGTATATTAGTGCAAGCGGGGGCTGAGTTGACCGGCTACTCCACCGAGGCGCCGACCGACCCCGACCTCTTTTCTATGGCAGGGGTGGAAGGCCGTATGACCGCGGTCATCGCCGATATCCGCGACTTCGGCGCGCTCAAGGCGGCCTTTGACAAGGCTGAGCCCGAGATAGTGCTGCACCTTGCGGCACAGCCTATCGTGCGCGACAGCTACAAGGACCCTGTCTACACCTACGAGACCAACGTCATGGGCACCGTCAACATTTTGGAGTGCGTGCGTACTGCCGCCAAGCCTCCCCGTTCGGTGCTCAATGTCACCACCGATAAGGTGTATAAGAACAATGAGTGGGCGTGGGGTTACAGGGAGAACGAGCCGCTTGACGGCTACGACCCCTATTCCAACTCCAAATCCTGCTCCGAGCTGGTTACCCACAGCTACAAGGTGTCCTTCTTGGACGAGATGGGTGTTGCGGTCTCTACCGCGCGCGCGGGCAACGTTATCGGCGGCGGCGACTTTGCCAACGACCGCATCATACCCGACTGCGTTCGTGCCGCCCAGAGAAAAGAGGATATCATCGTGCGCAATCCTCATTCGACCCGTCCCTATCAGCACGTTCTCGAGCCGCTTTACGCCTACCTGATGATAGCGCAAAAGCAGTATGAGGACCCGTCCTTTGCCGACTACTACAACGTTGGCCCCGACGATTGCGACTGTGTAACGACGGGCGACCTTGTTGATATGTTCTGCCGCAGCTACGGCGAGGGTATGAAGTGGATAAACAAGTCGGTCGGCGGACCTCACGAGGCCAACTTCCTTAAGTTAGACTGCTCAAAGCTGAAGGCGACTTTCGGCTGGAGTCCCCGTTGGAACGTTGACACCGCTGTTGAGCGCACGGTCGAATGGACCAAGGCGTATTTTGCAGGCGAGGATATCTGCGCCGTAATGGACAAGCAGATTGCAGAGTTTTTTGAAAACAGGTGATAAAGATGTTTGATAATATGAACGAAAAGCAGGCACGCGAGCAGATACTGGCTCAGGTAGCCGAATACTGTGACAAATTCCACAAGAAAGCACCCTTTGCCGAGGGTCAGCGCATACCCTATGCATCCCGCGTTTACGACAGGGATGAGATGGTCAATCTGGTCGACAGCTCCCTTGAGTTCTGGCTGACCTCGGGCCGCTATACCGACGAGTTTGAAAAGCGCTTCGGCGAATACCTCGGTGTTAAATATTGCGCGCTGGTCAACAGCGGCTCCTCCGCTAACCTGCTGGCCTTTATGGCCCTGACCTCTCCCTTGCTGGGTGAGCGCGCCGTCAAGCGCGGCGACGAGGTCATCACCGTTGCCTGCGGCTTCCCGACCACCGTTACCCCCTACATTCAGTACGGTGCTATCCCTGTTTTTGTTGACGTTACCATTCCGCAGTACAACATCGATGTTACCAAGCTGGAGGATGCCCTTTCGGACAAGACCAAGGCGGTTATGATCGCTCATACTCTGGGCAACCCCTTTGACCTTGCCGCCGTTAAGGCCTTCTGCGACAAGCATAACCTGTGGCTTGTCGAGGACAACTGCGACGCCCTCGGCTCGCAGTACACCATCGACGGCGAGACCAAGTTCACCGGTACTATCGGCGACCTCGGTACCTCGAGCTTCTATCCGCCTCACCATATGACGATGGGCGAGGGCGGTGCCGTCTATACCAACAACCCCCTGCTTGCCAAGATCGTCAAGTCGATTCGCGACTGGGGCCGCGACTGCGTCTGCCCGTCGGGTTGCGACAACGTCTGCAAGCACCGCTTTGACCGTCAGTACGGCGAGCTTCCGCTCGGCTACGACCACAAGTATGTTTATTCCCATTTTGGATATAACCTCAAGGCCACCGATATGCAGGCGGCCGTCGGTTGCGCCCAGCTTACGAAATTCCCCGGCTTCGTTGAGCGCCGCCGCCACAATTTTGCCCGACTGCACAAGGCGCTTGAGCCTGTCGCCGACAAGCTTATCCTGCCGATAGCCTGTCCCAATTCCGACCCGAGCTGGTTCGGCTTCCTCATCACCTGTAAAGAGGGTGTCGACTGCAACGAGGTCGTAGGCTACGTTGAGGACCACGGAGTGCAGACCCGCCGCCTCTTTGCAGGCAACCTGACCAAGCATCCCTGCTTCGACGAGATGCGTCAAAAGGGCGAGGGCTTCCGCATCGTCGGAACACTTGAGAATACCGACCGCATTATGAGGGACACCTTCTGGGTCGGCGTTTATCCCGGTATGACCGATGAGATGATCGACTATATGGCAAGGACGATAATTGCCGCCGTTAATAAGTAAATAAGAGCGAGGAGTGCAGATGTTCGGCGCTTGAAAAGTGTCGGGTCTGTGCTTTTTGCGGTTAAAGGAAGGATAGCACGCTATGTATGATTACGTTATCGTCGGTGCCGGACTCTACGGCGCAGTCTTTGCCCACGAGGCTAAAAAAGCGGGCAAAAGCTGCCTTGTCATCGACCGCCGCGACCACATCGGCGGAAACGTCTACACCGAGAGGGTGGAGGATATCAACGTCCACCGTTACGGCGCCCACATATTCCACACGAGTGACCAAGAGGTATGGGATTATGTAAACCAATTTGCCACCTTCAATAACTATATCAACGCCCCCGTTGCCAACTACAAGGGGGAGCTTTACAACCTGCCCTTCAATATGAACACCTTTAACAAGATGTGGGGAGTCATCACTCCTCAGCAGGCCAAGGAGAAGATCGCTCAGCAGATCATTGACGCGGGTATCGTTGAGCCGAAGAACCTTGAGGAGCAGGCCATTTCCCTCGTCGGCACCGACATTTATGAGAAATTGGTGCGCGACTACACTCAGAAGCAGTGGGGCCGCCCCTGCAACGAGCTGCCTGCCTTTATTATCAAGCGGCTGCCCGTGCGCTTCATCTACGACAACAACTATTTCAACGACCGCTATCAAGGTATCCCCGAGGGCGGATATACCGCTATGGTTGAGAAGCTCCTTGAAGGATGCGAGGTGCAGTTGAACACCGACTACCTCGCCGAGAAGGAGAAGTTCGACGCTATGGGTGAAAAGGTGGTCTTCACCGGCTGTATCGACGAGTATTTCGGATACTGCTACGGCCCTTTGAAGTACCGCGCGGTGCGTTTTGAGACCGAGGTGCTTGACTGCGACAACTTCCAGGGCAACGCTGTGGTCAACTATACCGACGCCGACACCCCCTACACCCGTATAATCGAGCACAAGCATTTCGAGTTCGGCACTCAGCCCAAAACGGTCATCAGCCGTGAATATTCTGCCGAGTGGCAGGTGGGCGAGGAGGCCTATTAT
>JAZTZA010000258.1:0-1278 GCA_045637185.1 Acutalibacteraceae bacterium | reverse complement strand
AGTTAATACTGCCGCTGAACTGCATACAACCTCTGCGGTGGTTTCTGCCGCTTTGGGCAGGCTTTTGACCGCCGCCTCTATGATGGGACATCAGCTGAAAGGGGAGGACGACTCTCTTACACTGAGGATTGCAGGTGACGGTCCCATTCAAGCAATCGTTGCGGTTGCCGATTCCAAGGGCAACGTCAAGGGCTATCCTGTTAATCCCGTTGTTGAGATTCCTCTTAACGCAAAGGGTAAACTCGACGTTTCCGGTGCTATGGGTGAGGGTAAGCTGTATGTTCTCAAGGATCTTGGCCTTAAGGAGCCCTATAACGGCGTTATCCCGCTTGTTTCGGGTGAAATTGCCGAGGATATTACCGCCTATTTTGCGGTAAGCGAGCAGATCCCGACGGTTTGTGCACTTGGTGTGCTTGTAAATCCTGACCTGACAATTCAAAAGGCGGGCGGATTGCTTATTCAGCTTTTGCCGAGTGCTGACGAAGGCATCATCAGCAGGGTTGAGAGCAGCATCAAGGATATGCGTCCGATCACGGTTAATATGGCCAACGGAATGAGTCTCGAGGATATCGTCAAGGATGCTCTTAAAGAGTTCAATGTCGAAGTGCTTGACGAAGATAATGTTGAGTACAAATGCGGATGTTCGCGTGAGCGTACGCTGAAGGTGCTGAAATCCATCGGCAAAGAAGAACTTGAGAAACTTGCCGCGGAACAGGATGACACAGAGGTGTGCTGTCATTTTTGCAATAAAAAGTACCTGTTTTCATCCAACGACATTAAAAAAATAATATTCTAAAAAAATTTCGAAAAAAGGGTTGACAATTCCTGCTCGATGTTGTATTATATCATTCGTCGCCGGTCGATATGATGCTTCAGACGGCAGCTTTTCGGGAGCATAGCTCAGCTGGGAGAGCACCTGCCTTACAAGCAGGGGGTCACAGGTTCGAGCCCTGTTGTTCCCACCAACTTTGGCCTGGTAGTTCAGCTGGTTAGAACGCTAGCCTGTCACGCTAGAGGTCGTGGGTTCGAGCCCCATCCAGGTCGCCAATTTGCCTCTGTAGCTCAGTCGGTAGAGCAGAGGACTGAAAATCCTCGTGTCGATGGTTCGATTCCGTCCGGAGGCACCATCTATGCGAATGTAGCTCATCTGGTAGAGCGCCACCTTGCCAAGGTGGAGGTAGCGAGTTCGAGCCTCGTCATTCGCTCCACAAAAAAGAGACGCATAATGCGTCTCTTTGCATCATATGATAAGAATAAATAAATATGGCACCATAGCCA
>JAZTZA010000257.1:0-1196 GCA_045637185.1 Acutalibacteraceae bacterium | reverse complement strand
GCGTCGGCCTTAAGCTTCTGCAGGATGATGGCGCTGATCTCCTGCGGAGTGTAGTCCTTACCGTCGATGGCGACCTTGTAAGAGGTGCCCATCTCACGCTTGATGGATGCGATGGTGCGGTCGGGGTTGGTGATGGCCTGACGCTTTGCGACCTGACCTACCATACGCTCGCCTGTCTTGGAGAAGGCAACCACGCTCGGCGTAGTTCTCATTCCCTCAGCGTTAGCAATAACGACCGGCTCACCGCCTTCGATAACGGCGACGCAAGAGTTGGTCGTACCCAAGTCAATTCCAATAATTTTTCCCATAATGATTTCCTCCTGATCGGTTTAACCGTAATATATATTTTAATGTTTATGGAAAGCGAAGTTTGAAGCAGGTCAGTTTGCGACCTTGACCATAGAGGGTCTTAAAACGGTGTTGCCCAGCTTGTAGCCGGTCTGCAGCACCTGTGCGACGGTGTTCTCGCCAAAGGCGTCGTCCTCGACGTGCATAACTGCCTCGTGGAAGTTGGGGTCAAAGGGCTGACCTTCGGCCTCTATCTCCTCGAGACCGATCTTTACGAGGGTCTCGGAAAGCTGTTTGATTATCATCTCCAAGCCCTTGACGTAGTCGGGCGAGTCCTTGTCGCTGGCGGCGGCGCGCTGAATGTTGTCGGCGACCGCAAGGAAGTTTTTGACGGTGGCGGCCTTTACATAGTCGCTCAGGTCGTTCTTCTCCTTTTCAGAGCGTCGCTTGAAGTTGTCAAACTCAGCGGCGGTGCGAAGAAGCATATCCTTGGTCTGTTCAAGCTCAGTCTTGAGCTTTTCAACCTCGGCGTTCTTTTTCTTTTCGGGCTTTTTAGCCTTGCGCTCAGGTGTAGCCTCGGGGGTCACTTCGGGAGTGACCTGCTCCTGATTTTCAGCAGGATTGGTGTTCTGACTCATTGTATCCGTCCTTTCTTATTCTCACCGCAAAAGGCTCTCTCAAGCGCGTCGGTGAAATAGCATATGCTCGGAAGCATAGCCGCGTAATCCATTCTTACAGGGCCGAGTATGCCGAGATAGCCGGTGTGGTTGCCGCCGAGGCGGTAACGCGCCACCACCATCGAGGATGACTCAAGTGCGCGGTATACGGTGTCGCCGCCGAGGATGACACCGCTCTCCTTGTTCCACACGTCGAGCATCGTCAGCACCTCCTCGGAGCGCAGGAAGAGG
>JAZTZA010000256.1:0-4227 GCA_045637185.1 Acutalibacteraceae bacterium | reverse complement strand
GGTTACATACATTCAGCCTGAAGCTGTACAGCAGGTTCAGTATTACCCGATGCCCGAGCCCGTCAAAAAGCCCAGTCTGGCAAAGAAGATCGTAGGTATGGCTTTGTCCATCGAGGCCTTCATAGCGTCTATTGTAAGCGTTCTCTACGCCTTTACGTTTACGGCACTTGACGGCACCGTAGGTTTTACAATGGCGCTCATCTTTGCAATTTGCGATCTGCCGCCTGCTATCATCGGACTTGTAATGTCACTCGGATGCATCAATCAGGGCGACCGTTCGGCTTTGAGCCGCTTGGGCAAGATATTCGGCATCATCGCTATCGCTTTGACCGCTCTGACCCTTTTGATAGGCTTTGTGGGTCTCTTCAGCGGCAACAGCGTCATCAGCGACCCCTACTATTATCTGTAATTTTATAGACAGGACGTAACGAACGATAGCCAAATGAACAGAAATCTAAAACAGATCATCGCGACCAACCGCGCCTCTCTCAAAGGCTCAAAAAAGCGCCTTTGCGACATATACAGGATAATGTTTTCCTGCACCGACAACATCCTTTGCGAGACCAACGACGGTTTCAGAATAACCAAGACCACCTACGGCGATATGCGCAAGAGAATCGAGAGTGCCGCCGCAGGTCTTTATCAGAAGATCGGGGCAACACACAGCTATGTTGGTGTTGCCCTGGAAAATTCGCCCGATTGGATCGTTGCCTTTTGGGCGGTTTTGATGAGCGGAAACAAGCCCTATCTCATCAATCTGCGATATCCCAACAGCCTGACCGACAGCATTCTGGACACCCTTAACGTTAAATACGTCCTTTGCGACAAGGACTACGGTCTCAAGGCCGAGGGCCTGCTTGTAACTCAGTTGCAGGGTAACGGTGGCATCGATGAGGATGTCTTTGAGGACGAGATCGCCTTTTCATCCTCTGCCACGTCGATGAACGAAGTGGTCTGCTTTTATACCGGATATCAGATATCCGAGCAGATACTCAATTTTGAGAGAATAATCAAGCTTGAGCCGAGGATCGCAAAGCATTATAAGGGTTATCTCAAGCAGCTTGCCTTCCTGCCCTTTTACCACGTTTTCGGTCTGTTTGCGGTCTATTTTTGGTTCACCTTTTTCGGCAGGACCCTTGTCTTCCTGCGGGATTATTCATCCGACACGATACTCAAGACCTGCCGCCGCCACAACGTGACCCATATTTTTGCTGTGCCTGCGCTGTGGCACACGGTGGAAAAGAGCGTTATCGCCGCCGCCAAGCAGCAGGGCGAAAAGAAATATGAGAAGCTGATGAGCGCCGTCAGGTTTTCGACGGCGATGCAAAATATTTTGCCGGCCGGCATCGGTGCCGAGGTCGCAAAGCTACTGACAAAAGAGGTTACCGATAAGGTCTTCGGCCGCTCGGTGATGTTCTGCATCAACGGCGGAAGCTACCTTCGCGACTCGGCTTTAGAACTGTTAAACGGCATCGGCTACTCCACCTATAACGGCTACGGAATGAGCGAGATCGGCATCACGTCGGTCGAGCTTCGCCGCAAGCCCAAATGGCGCAACCAAAACTCCGTCGGTATGCCCTTCGACTCGGTAGAGTACAAGATCGGCGAGGACGGCGTGCTCTACGTTCGGGGCAGTTCCCTTTGCGTGAGAAAGCTGGTCAACGGCAAGGAGCAGCTGCTCGAGGACTGGTTCTGCACGGGTGACAATATGGTCTGCCGCAAGGGCAACTACTTTATACTCGGCCGCAAGGGTGATATGGTCATCGGCGAAAACGGCGAAAACATCAACCCCGACACGATAGAAAAGCTCTTTGTCATCGAGGGTATCAAGGCCTTCTCGGTCTTGGGCCTCGGCTCCGAAAAGGAGCAGGAACTGTCCATCGTTATTCAGGTGGACGACTACGTTACCGAGGAAAAGTTGGAAAAGATCAGGGCCTACGTATATTCGGTCAACGACACCCTGCAAAGCGCCATTGGTATAAAGAAATTTTACTTCACCACCGATGAGCTTTGCCCACCCACCGCGATAAAGGTGAGCCGTCCGCAGCTTATAAAGAAGATATCCGACGGCACCGTAAGGCTTATTCCCTTTTCGGATATGACGGCGGCCGACTCAAACGGCGGAGATTCCCCCTTTGCGAATGACGTCAGGAACATCATCGCCAAGGTGCTGATGATCGATGCCGACCGCATCGGTGGAAACGATCATATATTCCACGATTTAGGCGCGACAAGCATACAGTATTTCGATATCCTGACCCGATTGTCGCAGAAATTCTCCATAACCGACTACAAGCAGGATGACAAGTACTGTTACACACTCAACCAAATTTGCGAATATTTAGAAAAGTGCGTATAGGATTATGAAAAGTAAATGGTTTATAAATCTTTTCCTTGGCTTTACGAAGATCACGGGTATTCTGCCTGCGCTGTTGTTCTTTAAGCCCAAGGTATACTGGGCAAACGGATGCAAGAGGCTGCCAAAGCCCTGCATCATCGTTTCAAACCACAAGTCGCTTCTCGACTTCGTGCTCTACCTGATCATCTTCCCCTTCCGCACCATACACTTTTTGATGGCAGAGGTGCTTTATAACAAGAGCAAGTTCTTCGCCTTTTTGCTCAACTCGTGGGGCGGAATTAAGGTCGAGCGCGACGACCGCGATTTCTCCTTTGTCGCCGACACCTTGGAGGTGCTCGATAACAAGGGCTGTGTCGGGATCTTCCCCGAGGGCAGACTTCCTATCAACAACAAGCCCTGGCCCTTCACGACCAGCACGGCCTTCATCGCCTTGCGCACCGATGCCCCCTGCGTGCCCGTTTACACCTTCGGCAACTACTCCCTCTTTAAGCGGGCGAAGGTCTGCATCGGCGAGCCTATATACGTAAGAGATCACATCGATGATTCCCTGACACCGCAGGAGCAGTTGAACGCTGTTACAAAGCTGCTCGAGGAGAAGGTCTACGAGCTTAAAAGCTTGGCCGAAAAGGAGAAAAAGCCTGCGCATCCCCTTTTCAGCTTCAAGTACTTTCCGATGGATATGGCGCGACTTGTCTGCTCAGTGTTGGTGCCCATCCTGCGCATCAAAAAGAGAACTCCCGAGGGCGAAAAATACACCGAAAAGGTCAAGGGCGGTGCCATAATTGCCGCCAACCATACCTCCTTTGCCGACCCCTTTGTCGTTGGCATCAGTATGTGGTACCGACGGCTTTACTTTTTGGTGGCCGAGGTGGTAATGAAGGGAAAACTTCGCCCGATACTGCTCAAGGGTGTAGGCGCCATTGAGATCGACCGCAACGCCACCGATATTGAGGCCATAAACAAGTCGGTCCAAAAGCTGAAGGAAGGCTTTTTGCTGACCGTTTTCCCGCAGGGCGAGATACACCGAGCCGACGACATCGACGCGATAAAATCGGGTGCCGTCCTGATGGCGATAAAGGCGGGCGTGCCCATCATTCCGATGCATATTCTGCCCCGCAAAAAGTGGTACAATATGCGCACGGTGGTCATAGGAAAGACCATCGATCCCAAGCAATTCTGTGCAAAGAAATTCCCCAGCACCCTCGATATCAAGAACATTTCCGACGCTCTTATCGAGGAGCTTTGCAGATGCAAATCCGCCAACGATAATTTCAGCATATAGGAGAGAAATATGAACACCTACGAAAGACTTGTATCGGTCTGCACCGCCGTTTTTGAGGGTGAGGTCGACCTCAGCACGATAACCCCTGAGGCTGATCTCAGACAGGATATCGGCATAAATTCGATAGGACTTTTGTATATGGCGATGGCCATAGAGGAAGAATTCGGCATCAAGTTCGTCAACGACGATTTTGCCGATATCAAGACCGTCAAAGACGTAATTGACGTTATAGAGAAGAAGGTAGCTTGATTGAACTGGGAACCCATTCACCCATCCAAAAGCGGTGACATCATCAGAACAAAGGTGAGCTTTTACTATCATTACGGCATCTTTGTCAACGAGGATGAGGTAATTCAGTTCGGCCTGCCCAACGATCCGGGCAAGCAGAGCGCCTTGATCAAGGTCACCGTCTCCGACATCTACACATTCCTGTCAGGCGGCGAGATAGAAACCGCCCGTCCCACTCGGTCGGAAGCCTTAAAAATGCGCTCAAAGGAAGATATCGTAGCATTTGCCCGCTCAAAAATAGGGCAAGGCGGCTATGACATTCTGCACAACAACTGCGAGCACTTTGTCAACGAATGTG
>JAZTZA010000255.1:0-19150 GCA_045637185.1 Acutalibacteraceae bacterium | reverse complement strand
ACGGGTCCGTGCAGGGGGCAGATGATATCAACAGAAATGCCGCTCAGCTTTTTGAGCACAGCCTGAACCTGAACCCCGTACTTTCCGACGATGCCGAAGTAGTAACGGCGCGCCTCGCAGGCCCAGTCCTCGTCGGCATCAAGGGCTCCGAACTTGCCGAACGCATCGGCGGAGAAGAGGACCTTGTCGGTGTTGTCATAGGTCATCATAACCTCGGGCCAATGGACCATAGGTGCGGTGCAAAAGGTAAGGTTATGCTTGCCGAGGGAAAGGGTGTCGCCCTCCTTGACAACTATTCTGCGGTCGGAATAATCGGTGCCGAAAAACTTATTCATCATCGCAAAGGCTTTATCGGTAGCGACGATTGTAGCGTTGGGGTACTCCTTTGCAAAGGTGTTGACGTTGGCTGAATGGTCGGGCTCCATATGCTGAACGATAAGGTAATCGGGTGCCCTGTCACCGAGCAAATTTTTGATATTGCCAAGCCACTCGTCAGCAAATCGGGCATCGACCGAGTCGACTACGGCAATCTTTTCGTCCTCAATAACATACGAATTATATGCCATTCCGTTGGGAACGATGTACTGACCTTCAAAAAGGTCGATGTCGCGGTCGTTTACGCCGACATATTTGATATCATTGGTAATCATTTTTCATACTCCTTTTTATCCGAATAGAACATCAAAAACTAACATAAGACAAAATCCTGCAAGCAGGGAGTAGGTCGCACCCCGTTCGCAACCGTGAGCGTGGGTCTCGGGTATCATCTCGTCGCTGATGACATATAGCATCGTGCCGCCTGCAAAGGCAAGAGCAAAGGGAAGTATAGCACCCGATATGGTAACGGCAAAATAGCCGAACAGGGTGCCGACCACCTCAACAACTCCCGTGATCATCGCGATCAGGAAGGCTCTTGAGTGACTTATACCTGCGTTGAGCATCGGTGCGATTATGACCATACCTTCGGGGATGTTTTGCAGCGCGATACCGCCCGCGATGGTCAGCGCCTCGGCGGTGTTGCCTGTGCCGAAGCCGACACCTGCGGCAAGACCCTCAGGCAGATTATGTATCGCGATCGCAACGACGAAAAGCAGCACCTTATTCAACTGCTGTTGCCTTTCAGGATGTGCTTCCTGATCGACTCCCGTCATCCTGTGAAGGTGAGGAACCACCTTGTCAATGAGGTTGACACACAGCGCACCGCAGAAGACACCGACAACGGTGATAAGCAAGGCGTATTTACCGCCGTATTCGAGGGAGGGTAACACAAGTCCCACAACGGCCGCCGCAAGCATAACGCCCGCCGCAAAGGAAAGGATTATATCGCTGAAGCGGTGTCCCGTTTTCTTGAAAACAAAGCCAAATAGCGCACCTATGACCGATGCACCGCCTACACCTAAAGCTGTGAGCAGAACTATCTCCATAATTCTCACCTCTTCTTGAAATTATAACAGATTTTATAGCCCAAATGCAACCATAAATGATACATTTATCGGTTGAATATTTTTACAAAAGGCGGTAGGCTTGTTGACTAATAGCGTCGCAAGAGGTATTATAGAATTAGAAAGTTTAAGGAGTAAGTATATGGATATTCGTCCGATAGCATATATAAGCACCGATTTCAAAGAGAAGTTCGGTATTCCGCGTCAAAGCGGCCGCGTGCCTGCACTTGAGGGGAAGATCGTCTTTGTGCCAGAGTTTCGCGATCCCGAGGCCCTGCGCGGCATCGAGGATTTTTCATATTTGTGGCTCTTGTTCGATTTCTCTGAGGCGCATCGCGAAGGATGGTCGCCGACAGTCCGTCCTCCGAGACTTGGCGGTAACAAGCGGGTTGGTGTCTTTGCCAGCCGTTCACCCTTCAGGCCAAACTCCATCGGTCTGTCCTGTGTTAAGTTTGAACGAGTGGAAAAGACCAAAACCGACGGCACTGTGCTTATCGTTTCGGGTGTCGACCTCTTGGACGGTACTCCTATCTATGATATCAAGCCCTATTTGCCCTATGCCGATGCCCACCCCGATGCAAACGGCGGATACGGTGAGGAAAATCGCGACCATCGCTTGCAGGTGGATTTTCCGCAGGAATTGCTCGAAATTTTGCCCGTTGACAAGCGTCAAGCGGCCATCGATTGCCTTGCTGACGACCCTCGTCCGTCATACCAAACCGAGCCAAACGATTACCATATGCTATTTGCTGATTTTGATATTCACTTTACGGTTAGCGGTGACCTTTTAACCGTTACATCGGTCGACTGTTGTGAGCAATAATTTAAGCGCAGATACTTGCCGTATCTGCGCTTTGTCATTTATCAGATGTCCTGAACCTTTATAAGATTGGTGTTACCCGATTTGCCGTTTGTAATGCCGCCTGTGATGAGTACGCTGTCGCCTGTTTTGAGGTTTAGGTGCTTTTTGGCCGCAGCGGTTGCGTGGTAAAAGAGGACGTCGGTCGAGTCAAAATGCTCGCTTAGCACCGGCGTGACACCCCAAGAGAGAGCAAGCTTGTACCAAGCCTTAACGCTGGTGGTCATACCGACGATGTCGATCGGGCAACGGAAACGCGACACCATTCTCGCCGTCATACCCGAACGGGAGCAAACTATGATGCCTTTGGCGTTGATGTCAATGGCCATACCGCAGGCGGCGTGGGAGATAGCATCTACTCGGTTGCGGATCTTGAATTCGGAGTTTGCCAGCCGCTTGATATAGTTGATGTTCTTCTCGGTCTCCTCGACGATCTCAGCCATAGTCTGCACGGTTTGAACAGGGTATTTGCCCGTTGCACTTTCGCCCGAAAGCATAACCGCGCTCGAGCCGTCGTATACCGCGTTTGCAACGTCCGAGATCTCGGCACGGGTTGGACGGGGATTGTGAATCATCGATTCGAGCATCTCGGTGGCGGTGATGACCCGCTTGCCGAGCAGGCGGCATTTGGTTATAAGCAGTTTTTGTACCGCAGGAAGCTCGATAAAGGGTATCTCAACGCCAAGGTCGCCTCGAGCGATCATAATTCCATCACATTCAGCCGCTATGTCTTCGATGTTGTTTACGCCGGACCTGTTTTCGATCTTAGCAATAAAATCGATATCACTGCCGCCGTTTTGCTTAACAAAGGTCTTAATATCCACCATATCCTGCTTGCAGGAAACAAAGGAGCAGGCGATAAAGTCGACGTCGTTTTCGATGCCGAAAATCAAGTCTTTTTTATCCTGTTCACTCAGGTAGTCTTGGTGCAATACCTTGTCGGGAAAACTCATACTCTTGCGGTTGGAAAGCTCGCCGCCGGCAATAACTTCGCAAACAGCATCGTTGCCGCTAAGCTGACGGACTTCCAAAACGATAATACCGTTGTTGACGAGTATCTTGTCACCGACCGACAGTTCGTCTATGAGCCCCTTGTAGCTGACCGAAACGCGACTGCTATCGCCGACGATATCATCGGTCGTAAAGGTAAAGGTATCGCCGTCATTAACGATGACCTTACCATTTTCAAAGGTGCCGATGCGGTATTCGGGCCCCTTTGTATCAAGCATTATTGCAATAGGAAGCTGAAGTCTTTCTCTGACCCTCTTGATAAGGTCGATCTTCTGCTTATGCTCCTCGTGAGTTCCGTGGGAGAAGTTAAGACGGGCAACGTTCATACCCGCCTTGCACATAGCGATAAGGGTCTCCTCGTTATCACAGGCAGGACCGATGGTGCATATAATTTTGGTTTTTCTCATTGTTTTTCCTCCATACAGGATATCAAAGTTATTATATCAAATTTCAACCTGTATTTCAATCTAAAATAACCAATAAAAAATCAGGATACACAATTTTTGCGTGTATCCTGATAAATTTTGTTATCTGTTGATGAGTTTTTCGAGGTATCCCACCAGGGATGAAGCGCGGGTGGCCGAAATGTTATTGAGGAAGATAACGTCGCTGACCGAGTTGTTCTGCACAAGCTCAACAAGACTACCCGAATAATAGCGGTAGTCGACCACGTAAACGGTCTGATAGTGGGGGATGAGCAGGGGAGCAAAGGCGTTACCGAAGGACTCCTTTACAAGCACGCAGGCAGAGCCGTCGTTCAGGTCGTTATTAACAATCACAGTATAAGGATTGTCACTTCCGATAAAGGTGGATGAATACTTCAGGTTCGACGGGTAGGTGGTCGTGTCCTGAATGATGGGGTAGTTAAAGGTCTTGCCCTTGCTGTTCGTAACCGTCATTACCGCGTTGTTAAAGGGTTTATACGCTACAACGGAATCGGGGAACTCAGCGAGAGCCGGCGACTTCTTGGTAGAGGTGTAGAAGGTACCGAGGAATCCGTCAAACTGCATCGTAGTGTACTGTTCAAGGGGTACGGGTGCCGATTTCTTGGCAAGCATAAACTGTTCGTATGCGTAATATGCGCCGAGCTGGGTCCAATGGTGGTCGGTGCGGAAGTAAATGTACTCTTTTTTATGCTTGTTTAGAGATGTAAAGGCATCGACGGTAACTACCTTGTCCGACATACTGCCGTACATATAGTTTATCGCTTTTTGCTGATCGGAGCTGTTCACGCTCTTTTTCAGGCTGTCAGGCAGGGTAATACCTACGCTGGTGGGAGCGATGATATCGTAGACCTTTACCGAATCGCCAAGGCGGTTGGCGGCGTTGCTTATTGCTGCAGAATAACGGTTGGCCACACTTGTGTTAAAGTTGTAAAGCTCATAGGCGGTGTTGCCCGAAAGTAAAACTCCGCCGAAGGTCTCGGCTTCGGGCAAGGGCTCAAGTGATTCGTTTGACGAAGTATCCTCAGACTTGAGGGAGGAGGTATCCTGCGAGGATTGTAACGAGTCCGACTGAGAACTTGACGGCTCCTGTTTGGAAGGAAGATCGGGGATATCGTCACCCGTCTGTACGTCGCCGTGGATCTTGTTGGTCTGTACGCCGAACATTCCCTCGATGCCGCCGTATGCGGTGATAAGCTGCTCGCGGAAAGGGAAGGTGTCGGAGAACCATTGGCTGAGTCCGACCTTGTTAGGATCGTCGCTTTCCTTGGTGAAAAACTCACCGCTCAGTAATTTCTCAAGCGTGAAGGTGGGAAACTTATTCAGCTCGCGGTTCTCGGTCTCGGACACGGTAGGACGCAGAGGCGGTATACAATTGAGCACCAAGCCGACTATAAGCGCAAGTACAAACAGAATCGACTTTACCGCGTTGGTTACTGTCAGAATTTTTGCATTGCGGTTTTTCACGGTATACCCACCTCCTTTTAGAATCTGAAATAGATGAACGGATTATAACTGTTGCCTGCAAGAGCCATTGTCGAAAGCAGAAGCAAAGCAATAGGAATCAAAATGCTGACCGTTCCGTGTATGACGGCAACGGCGGTGCTGTTCTCCGACCTGCGAGCAAAGAAGGAGTTGACACCCTTTGCAAGCGGAGTGCAGGCGATGATTGCAACGATAACGAAGAAGATATAGTTGAGCCATATAGTGTTGGACTCAAAGTCAAAGAACGAATTTCCGTTGGCGCAGAAAAGTCCCTTCACGACCGTCCAAATAAGCGGCATCTGTGAGAATCGGAATAGTATCCAACCGAAAAACACAACGATCAGCAGATATACTCTGCCAAATACGGAGGGCAGTTTTGCGAGGAAATCGCGCCAGCCGATGTTCTCGATAACGAGGAAGACGAAGAAATAAAGACCCCACAAAACGAAGTTCCAGCTTGCGCCGTGCCATAATCCCGTCAGGAACCATACAACCAGCATGTTGAAAATCTTGCGCGGCAGGCCTCTGCGGTTTCCGCCCAAGGGAATGTAAACGTAATCGCGGAAGAAGCTGCTCAGCGAGATATGCCATCTGCGCCAGAAGTCAGTAACGCTGACTGCGGCATAGGGGTAGTTGAAGTTTTCTTTGTAGTGGAAGCCTATCATCAAGCCCATACCGATGGCCATATCGGAATAGGCGGAGAAATCGAGATATATCTGGAGCATATACATCAGAACGCCAAGCCAAAGCAGAGCGGCTGATTTTTGGGCAAGGGCAGAGATGTTATCTGCAAGCAGGGCGGGGTCAGAGGCAACGGCATCGGTCAGCAGGATGCTGTCGGCAACCTTTGCGCATACGTTGGCAAGCAGTGCCTTCTTCGCCAAGCCGACGGTAAAGCGTGTGATGCCCTGACTGAACTCAGCACCTGTAACTCGGCGGTCGGTGATCTCGCGCGAGACGTCGCTGTATCGCACGATGGGTCCCGCGATGCACTGATGGAACAGGCTGACGTAGAGTAGCAGTTTCCAATAGGAACGCTGAACGGGAACGTCACCGCGGTAGAGGTCGATGACGTAGGATAGGATCTGGAAGGTGTAGAAGGAGATGCCGATGGGCAGCAGTATTTCGGGAATAAAGCCCGACAGGTCGACAAGGGGCTTGAGATTGTCAACAATAAAGTTGGTGTACTTGAAAAAGCCCAAGGCACCGAGGCTGACGACGCAGGATATTATCATCCAGAATTTAGCCGCACCCTTTGTCTTACTCTTGTCAATGAGCAGGGCAAATATCCAGTTAAGTAAGACTATTCCGAGCATTAGCAGGAGATAGACGGGGCCGCTCCAACTGTAGAAAATGAGGGAAAAGACCACCATAACGATATTCTTTGCACGTATGCCCTTTGCTAAAGAGTAGCATATTAAATTGAGTGTCAAAAACACAAAGACGAATATAAGATCGGCAAAGACCATAGTTCTCCCTCCTTAAGTAGTTGATTTTATTAAGAATTACACTTAAAACACATTAAATCGGTGCTTCATTTCACAGCATTTAATATTCTATCATAGGTTTTTATGTAAATCAAGGTAAAATACTGTAATATTTATTACAATATTGTAACAATTTCAAACGGTGTTATGTAAACTGAGCTTTCAATAGTCTTGTTGACATAGGTTTAATGATATGATACTATTAGCAAAAAAGCAGGAGGGATGAATATGAAAAGAATAATAGCTTTGATCATGGTGCTGATTTTGGCTGTTTCGCTTGTTGGATGCACACCGAATGTTGATGCCGACCAGTCGAGCAGCGCATCGTCTAAGGGTAAGACTTCATCAGCGGCTTCTTCTCAATCGGCTTCTTCTCAGCCGGTTGCACCTGTAACACTGAATACAAAGGATGGAGCCGAGTTCTGTCTGGTTCCTGAGGGAATAGTTCAGTATGTAGAGGCGGCTAAGAACTATGATCCGGATGATTTTGAATCATCTGTGGCTCAAACCTATATGAAACACGGAATGAGACCCGAGCCTGTAAATTTGTCGTGGAATTTCGACAACAACTATACCTATTCTGATATAAAGGTCCTTGTCGCTCGGTCAGAGGATATGAGTGACGCTGTTGAATATCCCGTCGACGTAAATACAATTGATATTTATAACCTGATGACAGGGACTACATACTATTGGTGTGTTAAGACTAACACCGACAAGGGTGAGTTTAGCTCCGATATCCGCAGTTTCAAAACTGATGAAACGCCTCGTTTGATACGGCTTTCAGGAATTGATAATGTGCGCGACATCGGCGGTTGGAAGGATAAGAACGGCAAGGCGATGAATCAGGGACTTGCATATCGCGGAAAGGCACTGACCAGCATCACCGCTGAGGGAATTGCAGCCGCGAAACATCTCGGCATTCGAACTCAATTTGATCTCCGTAAGGTTGAAGAGTTTGAGGCAGATCTTGTCAACGGCGCAAGCAAGTTAGGCGAGGATGTCAAGACGGTAAATGTCGTCGCTACACAATATAAGGATTTCCTTACCACCTCTATCACCGCAAAGGAGATCAGAGTATTCGCCGATTGGTCGAACTATCCTATCTATTTCCACTGTGCAGGCGGTGCCGACAGAACCGGCTCACTTGCATATCTCTTGCAGGGCTTGTGCGGAGTTGAAGAACCGTCGCTCATTATGGATTACGAGCTGACCGTTTACCGCGATAGATCCTACTTAGCATTTTCTAAATTCGTAATGGCTGTCAGAGACCTCGACGGTGAGACCACGCAGGAGAAACTGTATAACCATTGTCGCAAAAGATTCAGCCTGACCCATATGGAACTGTCGAATATTTATAACATATTTATGACTGAATCTGCAGTCTTCGATTCCAATTCTCTTTCTTCAGGCAAGCGGGAGGCCAATGGAGTCAGCTTCGATCTTGTGCTTAGAAAGAGCGGAGGAGTATCCTCGGTCAAGGTCAACGGTGCCGACGTACAATGGTCTATGAAAGGCAACACTTTGACGGTAATGAGCGATGCGGGTGAGGGCGTCATCCTGCTCAAAGACGGCGCAGAGCTAAAATTCTCGTTATAAGTGCAATAAAAAAGGTCGGAGATATCCGACCTTTTTTAATTAGGATTCTTTTATTTCGCCGGCTTTTTGCAGGCTGAATTTGGAGATCGCAGGGCCTACCATTTCGTAGATCAAGGTGGCACAGAGTATAATAGCGCGTATCTTGGCACCATATTGCGGTACCGCAGTTGTGGCTATAAGCGACAAACCTATCGCAACACCTGCCTGAGGTATAAGTGCAAAGCCGAGATACTTCTTAACGCTGCTTTCCGCCTTGCATATAATACCGCCGAGCGATGCTCCTGCCAATTTTCCTGCTACACGCAGAAGGACGTAAAGCACACCCGCAACACCTATGTAGGGCAGGACTGACAACTGCAGCTCAGCACCTGATGCAACGAAGAAAAGCAGGAATATCGGGGGCGTCAATCCATCGGAAAGCCTTAATATCGAATTGACATCGTTGCTGAGGTTTGCGAATGCGGCTCCCATCGCCATGCAAAGAAGTAGCGAAGACAGGCCCAACAGGTCAGCGATGCCGACTCCGAGAAAGACAAATCCGATGATGAGGGCGAGGCGGTTGCCGTCCTTTTTGAACCATTTAAGCGGGAATATGAAGAGTACTCCGAGGATAAATCCAAGCACTATTGCACCGAGTATCTCAACAATGGGTGATAATATCGTTGATAGAAGCGAGGTGCTTTCGCCGTTGATGGCTCCTGCAATGGCGACACATATGCCGAAGAATATCAGCGCGGTTGCGTCGTCGATTGCGACTACCGAAAGAAGCGTTTCGGTCATCGGACCCTTTGCCTTATACTGCTTGATGACCATAATGGTGGCCGCGGGTGCTGTGGCAGCCGCGATGCTTCCGAGGACCAACGAAAAGGACAACTCGAAGCCTGCTACCAAGAGACCTGCCACAACGAATACAACGGCCAAAAGTGACTCGAGAATTGCGATAACGATGGGGGTCGCGCCAACGCGTTTGAAATATGAGATCTTGAACTCATTACCGATAGAGAAGGCGATAAAGCCGAGGGCAACGCTCGATATTATAGTCATACCGCCGATGGCATCCTCGGGTATCAGACCCAGTATGCTCGGCCCGATAACAAGTCCGCCGACAAGATAGCCGGTTACGTTGGGCAGTTTAACCAGCTTGGCAAGTCTGCCGAAAAGCATACCTGCGAAGATCATAATTGCCAGATGCAAAAGTGTATTTAACTCGAGATCTATCATTTTAACTTAAATCCTTCCAAATGGTTGACGGGCAGGGTGAACAAAATGCCGGTATCGGGCTGGTCAAGTCCTCCGGTAACGTCGTTGACGATCCTCGAAACCTTTTCGATCTCGTCATCTTTTATTACCATAAAGATGGTCTTGCTCTCCTTGTGGTCAGGATTAAGCACCTTTCTCAGAGAAAGCATAAAGTTTAACTCGTTGAAATGGTCGAGGCAGTGTGCCATTCCCTTACTGTCAAGGATGGTCGCACCGTGAAGCTCGTTCTCGCTCAGTTCCTTTAATATTTCGTCAAGGCACTCGGTTTTGTTCAGTACAAGTACTAACAGTTGCATAGTTACTCCTCACTTTGCAATAAATTACCTCAACATTATACACCTGACTTCAAAAAAGTCCAGCCTAAATCCTCTTCAAAATGAAAAATTTTGTGGAATATTTTCTATAGTGCAGGTTGTTGTTGATTTTATGGTCTTTTTGTTATAATATTTAAGTAAACTCGTATCTAAAGGGGTGGTGTCAAATGAGAAAAGCGATTTCGATGTTGCTTACGGTTCTTACTGTGGGCAGTCTTTGTTTTGCTGCATCTTGTTCCCCCGTTGATAAGGGGGATGACACCTCGTCCGATATCAAGGCTGACGCAATGAACTCTCCGTACGGCGCCTATTCCGAAGAAATGCTTAACGCGCTGAAAAACTCGGGCGAAGTTACTGTCTATTGGGAGAGTAATACCTTCTCGGATAAGGATGCCGATTTTATCGATTATTTTGAGAAGTATTACGACGGTAAATTTGTTCGCCGTTATTGCCCGAGTAATGACGATATGACCATTTTCCTGCAGGATTTTTATTCGGGGACCGCTCCCGATGTACTTCGCCTTAACGAAAGCTATTGGCCCCGCGTTGCTATGCGTAGCGCAACACATTCAACCGAAAGGTTGGCAGAATTGGGTGTCATCGGACTCGATCACCCTGCCATTAGGGGTGACGGTGAGCTTACACAGGCCGCGTATTCATATAACGGCCGTTGCTATGCGGTTTCTATGGATTATATTGCGCCCACTATGATAGCCGTAAACGAAGACCTGTTCGATTACTGTATGGTCAGTTCTCCGATTTCATATTTTGAGCGCGGAGATTGGAATGTGGATTCGTTTTTGCGTTGCTCTCACGAGATAGCGCGTACCCTGCCTAACGGCAAGAAGCTCTTCGCTTGCAACAATTTCGACCTAAACTGGTTCCTTTTTACCAACCAAGCCGATCCCGTTCAATTTGACAAATACAGTATGGAGCCTTCTTTGGACACTCCCGAGGCGCTTCGCTCCCTTGCCCGTTGCCGAACCTTTTTGACAACGGTCAGCACCACTGATAATGCCGACCTGTTCAAGCAAGGGGAGCTTGCGATGCTTTGCGCAACCTCAGACCGATTGTCAGAGGTGCTTGACGACTGTAATTTTGGTTGGGATATCATCCCGTTTCCCTATGATAATGACAACAGCTCGGGCCACGCGGTTGGAAAGATGTCTGCGTGGGCGATATCCTCCAACACGAAAAATGCCCAAGGCTCATTCAATTTTATACTCGCATACAGATTGTTCGAGGATTTTTATTATAATCTGGATGACAGTTTTGTCTGGAACAGCAAGTATATCATTTTTGACGATGCTCAGCAACAGAGGATAACCTCAACGGCCTATATGGTGCGCCTTGGAAACTTTCCGTATATCAGCGATCTGCCTCAGCAGACCGATGAGCTGTGGAACGCTCTGAGAGGAAGCGATCCGATCTATGACATAGCGGCCTCATTCAATGAAAATATTAAACAGGAATATAACGACGAAATGACCGATATCCTGTTGCAACACTCAAAACCGAGTGGGAACAGATAAAAGAATCACCTTGTTTGATGAAAACAAGGTGATTTTTCGTTTTAGTTGTTTATCTCAATTCTCAGGATAGTAACATCGTCAAGGGGCATATCACTGCCGTTGACCTGAACGTTGGCTATTGCATCAACGATGTCCATTCCTTCGTAGACCTGACCGAAAACGGTGTGGTGGTAATCCAACCAGGGAGTGCCGCCGAGCTCGCGGTAATTTTCAATGCAATCTTCAGGGAAGTAATCCTTGAGTTCTTCCATCTGATCGAGCATATTCATAGGCAGATTGGTTGCCTGAACGATGAAGAATTGACTGCCGTTGGTCGAAGGGCCTGCGTTAGCCATTGATAGTGCTCCTCTGATGTTGTGCAAAAGGGGAGAAAACTCATCCTCAAAGGTGTGACCCCAAATGCTCTCGCCGCCGACTCCTGTGCCCAACGGGTCGCCTCCCTGAATCATAAAGTCCTTGATTACGCGGTGGAATTTAAGACCGTCGTAATATCCGTTCTTGGCGTGGGTGGTGAAATTTTCTACCGCTTTGGGTGCCTGTTCGGGAAAAAGACGAATGCAGATGTCACCCATCGATGTCACCATACGGGCGGTGGTATCGGTTGCCAGCGGTTTTTGAAGTTGAAAACTCATAGTTGATTCTCCTTAATAGGTTGTATTTACTTTTTAATAAGTTTGCCTGCTTCAGCCGCGATCAAGGGGATCAGCGAAAGAAGCATCACCCATATTATACCCGTTCCGATGGATGCGCCAAGTCCCAAGTGAGAACTCAGCAGGGAGATGAAGGTGATGATTACGGTAGCGGCGATCTCAATAAGCATATAGGGGTTGCCTAAGAGACCGAGCTTGACCACCTGTGAGCGAGAACGCAGGCTGAAGGAATAAATGCTTATTGCGATTATAAACACAGCGTATGCCATAGCACCCGCAAGGGCAACCGAAGTGGATCTGCCAAGGGCGTATGCGATTACTGTGATAAGTGCAACGACTGCCGCGTGCCAAAGCACCATAGCACGTCTGCCGCCGTCAAAGAAGTTGTCGACGTGGAGCTTTTTGGCAGATGCTTTGCGCTTGTGGATCGGTTCAAGTCCGAACGCGATGGGCGGAAGCAATCCGAACAGAAGCAGGGCAAAGAGCATCTGAATGGGTTGCAGGATGGGGGTCTGCCATACTAAAAAGCCTACAAGCACAGCCAACACCAGCGCCAGATCACAGCAAAGGATAAAGTGAAGCAGCTTGCGTACACATTCATACATCGTGCTTGCGCGGTTAATTCCCGCAACTATTGTGGAGAAGTTGTCGTCGCTCAAGACAACGTGTGCGCTGTTGCGTGCTGCATCGGTGCCGGTCATACCCATCGCGCAACCGACGTCGGCAGCCCTCAGAGCCGCTGTGTCAATGGGACGGCGTCCCGTAATTGCAACAACGTGGCCCTTTTCCTGAAGTGCGTTTACGATACGCACCTTGTCTGCGGGGCTGATGCGTGAGAAAACTGTGTATTCGTCGATCTTTTCCAACAGTTCAAGCTCGTCCATTTCACGCAGTTGATCGCCTGAGATGGCCTGAGTATCTTCAACGAGAATGCCCACCTGACGCGCTATTGCGATGGCGGTCGCGTGAGCGTCACCCGTTATCATAATGGGCCTTGTTCCCGTTGACTTGCAGAAGCTTACAGCCTCGCGTGCATCCTCGCGTATGGGATTAACGAAGCCGATTAGGCCAACAAATTCAAGATCGCACAGAAGCTCGTCGGCGGTAGGACTTGCCGCAAGGGTAAGGTCGCTGAGCGGCTTTATCGCAACTGCGAGCACGTGAAGCGCCTCACTACCGAAGGCCTCGTTTGCATCAAGATATTTCTCCTTGTCGCCGCCGACACAATGCTCTATGACGGTTTCGGGTGCGCCTTTCACTACCGCATAGGAGACCCCGTCGATCATATTGACGGTCACCATTACACCGCGGTTTGCGTCAAAGGGCAGTTCGTTCAGTCTCGGATAGAGATTTTCAAGCTCAGGCTTGGTGGTCGAGCTGACCTTGCGGTAGGCGTTGATAAGCGCCTCGTCGGACGGGTCGTCACCGTTATCGCTGCAGATGGCGGCATAGCGAAGCAGTCGCATTTCTCTCTCGTCAAGCTGAGAATCAAAGGACACGATATCCTCGCCGTTAAACAGCCTTACCACGTTGAGCGCACGCTCGGTCAGCGAAGCCTTGTCGGCGCATATAACGGACACCTTGCCGAAGCGGTCGATGATGGCGGTGTCGGTTACGATGGCGCCGCGATGCTTCATTCGGTGAAGCCCTAAGGTAACGACAGAGGTTGCCATCGAAGCAATTCCGTCAGGGCTGATGGCGGCGATGACCGTTGCAATGTACATAAGAGAGGTGGCGCCAATCTGCAAAAGGCGAAGGTCATCTCCGCCTTCGGTGAATCTGATGCAGAGGAAATAAACTATAAATAGCAACCCAAATATGAAGGGCAACATCTTGCGGATATCGGCCGCAAGGTTTTTAAGACTTGAGGTTGCTACCGACAACTCGTGATTGTCCTCGACCGTGTTGAGCTTGCCCACTTCGGTCTCCTTAGCGGTGGCGGTGACGATGGCGCGTCCGCTTCCGTAGGTAACGACACAGCCCGAGTGGACCATATTGCTTCTCTCCGCAAGGGGAGCGATATCGTTAAGCTCGGCCATAGCGCTCTTGTTTACGGGCGCAGAATGTCCTGTTATCGCTGATTCGTCGCAGTATAGCTTGGAGGACTCGATGAGTCGGGCATCGGCAGGGATGAGGTCGCCCTTTTCAATGTAGATGATATCGCCTGCAACAAGGTCAACTGCGTTAACCGTTTTGATTACCGAGCCGCGCATAACCTTGGCAGAGGGTGCGACCCTGAGCTTCAATTTAGCGATGCTGTCGATGCAGAAGTGGTCGCGCAGGACGTTTATTACAAGGGTGGAGATATAGATAAGTAATATGATAATCGGCTGAAGCAGGGGCTTGTCCGCGTGATATACAAACTCAACAAAGCCAAAGATAACGCAAGCGACAAAGAGGGTTATTGATACGGGGGTCTTAAGCGAACGCACAAGACGCTTGAGCAGAGGGGGAGCCTCGATGGCGCCAACAAAGTTAGGCCCGTCTTCGCTGAGGCGCTGACGAGCCTGTTCTTCGGTTAGTCCGGTGTCAAGATTACTTAGCAATTCTTCGCATATTTCACGAGCAGAGGCACTATGCCAGATCATATATATCCACTCCAAATGTTACAAATTTGTTACTATTTATTCTAACTTATTTCTAATAAAAAAGCAACCCCCGTTTAGTAGGGTGTAATTTACGAAAAAAACACGCTGAACGAACTTTTCTCAAAAGGTTGTCAAAGCGATGGTTTTATGTTAGAATTATAGCGATTTGAAAAACCAGAGGTGTTAAAATGCTTGAAGATATTTTGCTGAAGGTGCAAAAGCCGGGGCGTTATGTCGGCGGCGAGCAGGGAAGTGTTGTTAAGGATCCTGACCTAGTCGACGTGCGCTTTGCCTTTTGCTTTCCCGATAGCTATGAGATAGGTATGTCCCATATCGGTATGAAGATACTCTACTCCACCATCAACTCGCTTGAGTGGGCGTGGTGCGAGCGTGTTTTTGCGCCTTGGGAGGATATGGAACAGCAGATGCGCGAGAACAATATAAAGCTCTACGCGCTTGAGAGTCATACTCCGCTTTGCGATTTCGATGTTATCGGATTCACCCTGCCTTACGAGTTGAGCTATACCAACCTTTTGAATATGCTCGAGCTTGGCGGCGTTCCCGTTCTTGCAAAGGATCGCAAGGGACTTAAAAACATCGTGTGCGCCGGCGGCCCCTGTACCTATAACCCCGAGCCGCTGTGCGATTTTGTTGATATTTTTTTCATCGGTGAGGGAGAGGAGCTTGATAACGAACTGCTCGCTTTGTACCGCGAGCATAAAAAGCTCGGCTCCGACAAGGAGACCTTCCTGCGAGCCGCGGCTCAGATCGAAGGCGTGTACGTGCCCTCTTTGTATGACGTGACCTACAACGAGGATGGAACCATCGCCGCCTATATCCCCAAAGACAATGCGCCTGCAACAATTCGCAAGCGTATCGTCAGCAATCTCGACAAGGCACCTTTCCCCGAACAGTTTGTCGTACCCTACGTCGAGGCAGTCTTTGACCGTGTCAGCGTTGAGCTTTTCAGGGGTTGCATCCGCGGATGCCGATTCTGTCAGGCAGGATACATATATAGACCTGTAAGAGAGAAATCAGCCGCAGTCATCGACCGACAGGCAAAGGCTCTTTGCGCCTCAACGGGATATGATGAGATATCCCTTTTATCTCTCTCGACAAGCGACTATACCGAGCTTAACCAACTGCTTGGCAATATGCTCTCTTGGACCGAGGACAAGCGTATCAATCTTGCCTTGCCCAGCCTGCGTATCGATAATTTTTCGGATGAACTGCTTGAGAAGATCGCATCGGTGCGCAAGTCGGGTCTTACCTTTGCCGCTGAGGCAGGCACCCAAAGGCTTCGCGACGCGATCAACAAGAACATCACCGAGGAGGAGATACTTTCCTCCTGCAAGACCGCCTTTGAGGGCGGATATACCTCCGTTAAGCTTTACTTTATGATGGGTCTGCCCACCGAAACAATGGAGGATATCGAGGGCATCGCCAACCTCGGACAGAAGATAGTCGACCTTTACTATTCCTTGCCCAACAAGCCAAAGGGAAAGGGCGTGACGGTCTCCATCAGTTGCGCCACCTTTGTGCCGAAGCCTTTTACGCCATTTGAATTTGAGCCGCAGGATACGGCGGAAACCATACTTGAGAAACAACAGCACCTTATCGACTCGGTCAAGACCCGAAAGATACAGCTTTCGTGGCACGACCCTGCAACCTCGCTGCTTGAAGCGGTGCTTGCGCGCGGTGACAGACGTGTGGGCGGTGTCATATATGAGGCTTGGAAAAGGGGCTGTAAGTTCGACAGCTGGGGCGAATATTTCCACTTCGATAAGTGGGAGGAGGCCTTTGAGGCCTGCCGACTTGACCCTGCCTTTTATGCCAACCGTCGACGTGAATATGACGAGGTCAATCCTTGGGATCATATCGATATCGGCGTGACCAAGTCCTTCTTTGTGCGAGAGGACAAGCTTGCGCATCAGAGCACAACCACACCCAACTGCCGCCAAAAGTGTGCAGGATGCGGTGCGACAGTATTCGGGGAGGGACTTTGCTGTGAAAAACATTAGAGTGTTCTATCAGAAAACGGGCCGACTCAAATATATCTCCCATCTCGACATGAACAGGGTCTTCACCCGTATTTCGCGCCGTTCGGGTATGCCGATATGGTATACCGAGGGATTTAATCCCCATCCGCGTATCAACTTTGCTCTGCCCCTTTCTCTTGGATTTGAGAGCACGTACGAGGCGGTCGATATCCGCATCGATGACGATAACTATTCAAACGATGAGGCTTTTGAGCGGCTTAAGACGGTTATGCCCGACGAGCTCAAGGTAGTTAGGGTTGCCGACCCTGTTATGAAGACGGGGGATATCGCCTTCGCGAGATTTGAGATATCGCTCGACCTGCCAGATAATGCGGATACCTTCTTTGAGCAGGGCGAGATATTTATGGAGAAAAAGACCAAGAAGGGCGGCGTTAAAACCGTTGATATCCGCCCGATGATAAATTCTTATGAAATCAGCGGGAATAAACTTACTCTTGTCCTGTCGGCAGGCACCGATAATCTCAATCCGAGCCTTGTAATTGATGCTATGCGCCGTCATTTTGACCGCGAGATAAAGGTCAATTCGGTGACGAGAACAATGCTATATAATAAGGAAATGGAAAAGTTTATCTAAAACTTGAAAATTCCTCTTGCAATTTGATTTGGTTTGTGTTATCCTATTAGAGCATTTGATTTCCGCCGATTCCTTTTCGGTGGGGTTCAGTGTTCATTCAACATTGAAGCGGATAGTCCTCTGCGGCATATATTGTCGGTACGAATGTCTGAGATTAAAAAGGAGGAAATTTAGAATGAATGCAATTGAAAAGTTGGCTGCCGAGCAGCTCAAGGAGAACGCACCTCAGGTTTCCATCGGTGACACCGTCCGTGTCCACGTAAAGATCCGTGAGGGTGAGCGTGAGAGAATCCAGACCTTCGAGGGTACCGTTATCGCTAAGAATAACGCCGGTGTATCCGAGACCTTTACCGTTCGCCGCGTAACCTATGGTGTTGGTGTTGAGCGTGTATTTCCGGTCCATTCTCCCAACGTTGATAAGGTCGAGCTCGTCCGCAAGGGTAAGGTTCGCCGCAGCAAGCTCTATTACCTGCGTGACCGCGTCGGTAAGGCTGCCAAGGTCAAAGAGAAGATCTAACAAACCGAGCGAAAGGGACAGTCTTGCTGCTGTCCCTTTTTTCTATCATTATCTAAAAAGGAGGGGCGAATTATGTCCGAGATGCAGAATATTCAGTGGTTTCCGGGACATATGACCAAAACTAAGCGGCAGATCAAGGAATCGTTGAAGCTTATTGACGCCGTTGCCGAGGTGGTCGACGCCCGAATTCCTTTTTCAAGCCGAAACCCTGACCTTCCCGAAATGACCGAAAACAAGCCGCGAATTATCCTGCTTAACAAGTGCGATATGGCTGACAAGGCGGTAACTGACCGCTGGATAAACTATTTCAGGCAGCAGGGAATACCCGCTCTGCCTATCGATTGCCGAAGCGGAACGGGGCTCAATGCCTTCGTCCCAACGGTAAGAGAGTTGCTTTCTGACCGCTTGGAACGTCTTAAGGCAAAGGGTATGGTTGGCAAGACCCTGCGCGTAATGGTAGTCGGCATCCCTAACGTCGGCAAGTCCTCTTTTATTAACCGTATGGCGCGTGCGACAAAGGCCAAGGTCGAGGATCGCCCCGGTGTTACCCGCGGCAACCAATGGTTTGCCATCTCGGGCGGAATTGATCTACTCGACACCCCCGGTGTCCTGTGGCCTAAGTTTGACGATCAGGCGGTGGCACAGCGCTTGGCCTTTACAGGCGCCATCAGGGATAACATTCTTGATGTTGAATCTTTGGCGATGAAGTTTATCGAGACCTTGCCGAAGGATTGCTTCGGTATGCTGTGCGAGCGCTATAAACTCACCGATACTGACGGCTTGGACTCCTATGAAATGCTCGAGCTTATCGGACGAAAGAGGGGAATGCTCGTTTCCCGCGGAGAGATCGATACCGAGCGTGCCGCAATAATGCTGCTTGATGAGTTCCGCGCGGCAAAGATCGGCCGTATTAGTCTCGAAGTTCCCGAAAGGATGTGATAAAATGGACGATTTCGGTGTAAACAATCTGTTTAATGAAGATTATGAGCCTGAAACCGAAGTAAAGCCTGCTGCCGAAAACAAGAAAAAGGCGGCTCTTGTCAGCGCGTTTGATTGGCTTGATTCCATTGTCGTGTCTGTAATCGCCGTAGTCCTGATATTCACCTTCCTTTTCAGAGTTGTCGGAATTGTCGGTGACTCGATGAACAACACCCTTATTGACGGCGATCGGGTGGTAATTTGTAACCTTTTTTATACTCCTAAGGTGGGCGACATCGTCGTTATTTCACGCAACGCATCCAATAACCGCGAGGATATGCACGTGGGCAATGAGCCTATTATTAAGCGGGTCATTGCTGTAGAGGGTGATTCGGTCGATATCAGGTTTGA
>JAZTZA010000254.1:0-1643 GCA_045637185.1 Acutalibacteraceae bacterium | reverse complement strand
CCCATGGTCACGAAGACCATATCGGTTCTTTGCCCTATGCCCTGCAGCAGGTCTCCGCACCTGTCCACGTCAGCGCCATCACCGGTGGAGTCATCCGGTTGAAGCTGGAAGAGCACGGTCTGGCTGATCAGGTCAAGATGATTACCCACAAGCCTGGCGATGTGGTCAAGGTGGGTTGCTTCGAGGTGGAATTCATCCACGTCAACCATTCCATTCCCGATGCGGTTGCTATGGCGATTCGCTGTCCTGCGGGACTCTTCGTCCACACCGGTGACTTCAAGATCGATATGACCCCCATCGACGGACATGTCATCGACCTTGCCCGCTTTGCCGAGCTGGGTCAGGAGGGTGTAGTTGCCCTTTTTGCCGACTCGACCAACGCCGAACGTCCTGGCTTCACGCCCACTGAGCGCATCGTCGGCGACACCTTCTCGGGCATATTTGCACGCTCGGTCGACAAGCGAATCATCGTCGCCACCTTTTCGTCCAACATTCACCGCATACAGCAGGTCATCAACGAGGCGGCCAAATACGGACGCAAGGTTGCCGTTTCGGGCCGCAGTATGATAAATGCCGTCGCCGTTGCGGAGGAATTGGGATATCTCGATATCCCCAAGGGCATCCTTATCGATATCGATGCCATTCGCCGCTATACGCCTGAGCAGACGGTCATCGTGACCACCGGCTCGCAGGGTGAGCCGATGTCGGCTCTGCACCGTATGGCATTCTCCGATCACCGCAAGGTGTCGGTGACCTCGGGCGACGTCATCGTTATTTCCGCCAACCCTATCCCCGGCAACGAAAAGCTGGTCTCGCGTGTCATAAACGAGCTTCTTAAGCTCGGCGCAGAGGTCGTCTTTGAGAAGATGTACGACGTGCATGTTTCGGGACACGCCTGTGCCGAGGAGTTAAAGCTGATAATGAACCTTACCAAGCCGAAGTTCTTTATGCCGGTTCACGGCGAGTACCGCCATCTCTTTGCCAACTCCAAGAACGCGCAGAACATCGGTATGGATAAGAATAACATCAAGATATCCCATCTCGGCGACGTTGTCGAGTTTACCCCCGATTCGATGAAGACGGTCTCCTCGGTTCAGGCAGGTCAGGTGCTTGTCGACGGACTGGGTGTCGGCGATGTCGGAAGCATCGTCCTGCGCGACCGCAAGCATCTGTCGGAGGACGGACTTATCGCGGTGGTTATGGCCATCGACTCCTACTCGGGTGAGATCGTCTCGGGCCCCGAGATCGTTACCCGCGGCTTCGTTTACGTGCGTGAGTCGGAGCAGCTGCTTGACGACATCCGCTCGGTAGCCTGCCACGTTTTAGCCGATTGCTCCAAGCGGGATTGGGCCTATATCAAAAACCGTGTCAGAGATGAGCTGTCCCGCTATCTGTTTGAATGTACACGGCGCTCCCCGATGATACTGCCCATCATAATGGAGGTTTAGCCGACATTCCGCATTTGCCTATCAAGTGAGGTGACCTGAATGAAAAACCGAATATCCGTTACGGGTGTTTTGCCAATAATTATGCTGGTGATACTCACCGCTCAGGCGGTGATAAGCGGTATATTGGATCACCCCGTGATATGCCTTGTTGAGCTGAGTGTTGCCGCTATACTGGCGGTCTACGTCCTGCTTTAC
>JAZTZA010000253.1:0-1718 GCA_045637185.1 Acutalibacteraceae bacterium | reverse complement strand
TCCGACTTGTTATAATTGGTCTAACCTGATTTGGAGGTTGCTTTTATGGCTCTTTACAGGCAAAATGACGAGATAACGATCGCTGATTCAGCCTTTGTGTCTCAAAACAGCTTTCTTACAAAGACACCCGATAATGAGCCTTTGCCTATTTTTGACGAGGTCAGGGATAGGCTTCCCGTACCCTTGTGGGATGGGCAGGATGACGTCATCAGGTGCTATTGGCGCGCTTGGGAACTTGCCTTTTCCAACCTGAGAAAGCCTGAGCCGAACACTCGCTTCGTATCGAACTTCATCGATACCGCCTTCAACGGTTGCCTTTTTATGTGGGACTCTGCCTTTATACTTATGTTCGCTAAGTACGCCGATAAGATCTTCAAGTTCCAAAAGACCCTCGACAATATGTATTCCCATCAGCACAAGGACGGCTTTATCTGCCGCGAAATCGACGAAAAGACGGGCTGCGACCGCTTTACCCGTCACGACCCCTCGGCGACAGGCCCCGAGGTAATGGCTTGGTGTGAGTGGGAATATTATCTTAATTTCGGAGACAGGGAGCGACTTGGTGAGGTTTTTGCACCCCTGATGTCGTACCACCGTTGGATGAAATCGAATCATACTTGGCCCGACGGCACCTATTTTTCTTCGGGTTGGGGTTGCGGAATGGACAACATACCCCGTCAGCCCGCAGGGTGCAACCCTGCCTTCAGCCACGGCCATATGATTTGGGTCGACGCCTGTATGCAGGAGCTTAACTGCTGTAACGTCCTTATTAAAATGGCACGCGAGCTTGATAAAACGCAGTTTATCGACGAGCTTACCGCTGAAGCCGAACTGCTCGAAAAGGTCATTAACGAGAAGCTTTGGGACGAAGAAACGGGCTTCTACTACGACCTGTGGCGCAACGGCGAGCATAATATGGTGCGCCACGTGGGTGCCTTTTGGGCACTTGTTGCAAAATGTGCCGACCAAGACCGTGCCGAGCGTATGATAGCCTACCTCGAGGACGAAAATGAGTTCAAAACGCCTCACAGGATTCCGACCCTGTCCAAGAGCCACGAAAAATTCTCGCCCGACGGAGATTACTGGTGCGGCGGTGTATGGGCGCCCACCAATTATATGGTGCTAAAGGGCCTCGACGAGTACGGCAAATTCGATTTGTCGCACAGGATAGGTGTCGAGCACCTGATGGCCGTCACCGATGTCTTCAAGCGGGAAGGCACCCTATTTGAAAACTACGCGCCCGAGTATAGTGCAGAGGGTAACCCTGCAAAAGCCGATTTCGTCGGCTGGACGGGACTTGCACCCATTTCGGTGCTGTTCGAGTTCGTTTTCGGCATCAAGCCCAAGGCCAATGAGAACAAGATCATTTGGCAGGTCGAACTGCTTGAAAGGCACGGTGTCGAACGGTATCCCTTCGGCAAGGATGGCGAACTGATCCTTATCTGCAACGAGAGAAGTAGTGCAGACGAAAGGCCGAATATAACCGTCGAGTCCAATGTTCCCGTTGAGATAGAGGTCTTCTGGGGAACACCCGACAACCGACAGAGAATGATAATCAATGCATAAGAAAAAGCGGAGTTCAACCGAACTCCGCTTTGGTGTTTTATAAGCCTTATTTGTAAGAACTCTGCTTTGCGGTGGAGAAGTCGACGTCGCCGAGGTACTCAACGCTGTCCATTCCAAGATAGTCGCAAAGGTCCTTCATCTCGGCAACGGTG
>JAZTZA010000252.1:0-4799 GCA_045637185.1 Acutalibacteraceae bacterium | reverse complement strand
CATTGCCATCTACCTGCCCATCTGCGACGGATACGGCAGGCAGGTCTCCTTCGGTATCGCCGAGGAACTGCTGCGCCTGTCGGTCTCGATGGGATACGAGGAAAGGCCGCAGGGTCCGCGCGGCTACTACAACTGGGTGGTGTCGGACGACCCGTCCAAGCGCACCGAAAAGGATGCGCGCTTCGAGGTGCAGTACAATCCTCAGGTTTGCGCCATCCTTATGGAGCAGGCACTGCTCAAGGCAGGGGTCAAGATCCTCTACGGCACCTATGCCGTCGGGGTCGAAAAGCAAAATGACCGCATCAGCGCAGTAATCACCGAAAGCAAGACGGGCCGCGAGGCCATCGCCGTTTCGACGGTAGTCGATGCAACGGGCGACGCCGATATCGTTAAGTTTGCCGAGATTCCAAACGCTTTGCACGGCAAGGGCAACTCCCTTGCATCGTGGTACGCCTTCTGCGACAGGGAGGGCTACTCCCTGCGCCTTTTGGGAGTCTGCGACGTACCGGAGGATGAAACCGATCCCAACACCAAAACTGCGTTACATACCAACAAGTCCTATTCGGGCGTCGATGCCGAAGAGACCTCGCAGTTTGTCATCGAGTCCCACGCGTCTATCCTTAATGATCTTAAGATAAAGCGCAAGGAGAATAAGGATATCAACATCACCACGCTGGCTACCATTCCGCAGCTGCGCATGACACGTAGGCTGCTCGGCAAGACCGTGCTCAGCGACAAGCATCCGCATGAGTTCGTTGAGGACTCGATCGGTATGGTCTCCGACTGGCGCAGGCGCGGCCCTGTGTTTGAGGTGCCCTTCTCGTCACTCTATTCCGAGGCTTGCGCCAACCTCATCACCGCAGGTCGCTGCACCTCGGTGACCGAGGAGATGTGGGATATCATGCGTGTTATCCCTTGCTGTGCCGTCACAGGACAGGCGGCAGGTACCGCCGCCGCGATGTGCGATGATTTCTCCGCCCTGTCGGTTGACGACCTGCAGGCTCAACTCAGGAAGGACGGCATCGTCCTGCACGAATGTGAATTGTAAATATAGGTTTAAGATAAAACAACGGCTCTTTAATTGAGCCGTTGTTTTTTTTCGCATTTTGAATGGAGCGGTTGTTTTATCCCTGTTTCGCGCGCGCGTAAATCGTATGTTGCAAGAACGGGCGAACGCAGTTCGCCCCTACATATATCCGTTCTCCGCTCGCGAGGATAAGACCTCAACAACAACCACCCTCGAAACGCGATCAAACAGGCGAACGCCTGAGAGAATAATTTTCACACGTTAAATTACATAAATTTTCTTGTATTTGTCGCTCAAACGCTATATATTAAAACAAAAGCGCGCCCCTATCTGTAAAAACCTGAGCGAAAGCGGTGGTATAAATGGACAGGATCACGGCACAACAAGCGGCTACAAAATGGAATATCTCTCTTCGCAGGGTTCAGGACTACTGCAGGCAGGGCCAGATCACAGGCGCCGAGCGGTTCGGTCACAACTGGACGATACCTGCCGACGCTCAAAAGCCCGCTGACCGCAGGCGCAAGGGCTCAACCGACGACTCTACACCCCAAGGTCACCTGCTGCGCAGGAGCCCCTTTCTCGATATGACCGACCTCTACTGCGAGGCAGGGTCGGCCGACCGATGCATCGAGGAGCTTTGCTACAACGTCGAAACACAGGCCTTGTTCGAGGCTGCCATCACCTACAGCCGCGGCAATATTGACGAGGTGCACAACCACGCGCGTTATTTCCTCAACAACCATTCGGAGTTTTTCGCCGTCGTGTCGGGCGGCCTGCTACTCTCCCTTGTCGCGATGTGGAAGGGTGACGTCCACCTTTGGAACGAGGCAAGGCGGCACCTGCTTGATGCGCCCTGCAAGGACGATGCCGACAGGGATATGCTTGCCCTTTCGATCGCCGCCGCCGACAGCGCGATACGCAACACCAACGACTTTCCCAAGTGGTTTACCAAGGGCTGCTTCGACCGACTTCCTCGCGACTCTCTGCCTGCGGCGAGGGTATATTACTGCCGATATCTTATGATCCACGCGCATGAATTGGCGTTGGGCAACGTCAAGATAGACGGAGTGCAGGGGCTTTCGCTGATGAAGACTCTGCCTTATCTTATCGAGCCGATGATATCCCAGATGGTCTCGGACAGGATCATTCTGGCCGAAATATATCTTCGGCTTATGTGTGCCACCGCCTACCGTATGAACGGGGATACCGCGTCGGCTACCGAGCATATTGACAAAGCGGTACGGCTCTGCCTTGCCGACGGCCTGTACGGGCCCTTGGCCGAGCGCAGAAGCGCTCTTGGCTCCCTGCTTGACGACCGCGTAGCAGCCTATGACCCGTCTGCGCTCAAGCGACTCAAAGAGCTTGACAAGCAACTGCATCACGGTTGGACAAAGGTGCACAACGCCGTACTCAAGAAGACCGTTTCCGCCCACCTTTCCCCGCGTGAGCGCGAGGTGGCACGATTGGTAGCCTTCGGTTTCTCCGACCAGCAGATAGCTTCCCGCCTCTTCATCGCCGAGTCCTCGGTCAAGACGTTAGTCAGGTCGGCCAAAAACAAAACGGGCGCGGAGAAAAGGCGCGAGCTGATCGATTTTATTTGAGCTAAAGTGAAAATTATATGCTTTTTCTGCCAATTTAGGTGGATGAAATTTTCAAAAAAACCTTTACACTGATTTCAATGTGTAAAGGTTTTTTCTGTTTTTCACCCTTAAATCCGTCAATATACAAAGTTTTTATTCTCTGTGGCAAAAAATGGCAAAATTCGACATTCAGCTTGTTTATAATGGTAAAAAGTGGGGAGCGCGTTCCTCACAAATTATAAATAAAAATGAAAAGGAGAATGACAATGAAACCACGATTGAGAAAAATCCTCGCATCTATTACGTCGGTTTGTTTGCTGCTGTCAAGTCTGACCCTGTCAGCCTTTGCGACCCAGCAAGCTTCGGAGCCCTTTGGTACAATGCATATGAAGTCTTTGTCAGAAGCAGACATAACCGTCACCAAGACCGCAGGCACCTCTAACCTACCCTATATACTTGAGCGCACCTACAATACAGCGCTGACGGGTGACGTTATGCTTGCTGCTGTGGTATCCGGCACCACCTTCGATGTCACCGCCGACTTCGGCACCTACGACATCGGACGCTCCTTCGAAAGCAACTTCTCGCTGCTCTTCAACTACAACAGCGCCAAGACCGACAACCTTCATTATATATACAGGGTCGGTGATCTGGCGATAACTGCCACCCGCATCGCAGGAGAGACAAGCGCCACAGTCAACCTTGATTTTTCGGCTACCTATAAAGGAGTGGCCCTCGAGACCTCCTCGTCGGGCAACAATATCCTCGGCTACAACCACGGCACTCCCATTTCGTCGGCCGACCGCCTTGCCAACGTCACCGAGTTCTACAACTACCTCAAAGACAACGGCATCGGCACCAACTGGCTTTTGGAGTCCAACGGCACTCCCATTACTAACTATTGGTACGCCTTTGAGATGCCGCTGACCGTCAAACTGGAGAACGGCACCGTAAGCGTTTCGGGACTGGGCACCAAGTCCATCGATTTTGTCCTGCCCGCCGATGCAGATTTTTCGACCGCTAACGTTTCGCTGACCGAGCAGACCCTCGGCTCTACTCAGATAGTCGGTGTCTGCAACTGGTCCTCCTCTTATATTAAAGCAGGTCTTACAAAGGACATCAGCGTCGTTTACAAGAACAAGACTATGCCGTCCCTTGCCGACGCAGATATCACCGTCACCAAGACGGCAGGCAGCTCTAACGTCCCCTACATTCAGGAGCGCGTCTATAACACCGCTCTGACCGGCGACGTTATGCTTGCCGCTGTGGCATCCGGTACCACCTTCGACGTCACCGCCGACTTCGGCACCTTTGACATCGGTCCCGCCTTCGAAAGCAACTTCACCTTGCTCTTCAACTATAACAGCGCCAAGACCGACAACCTGCACTACGTCTACCGCGTCGGTGACCTTGAGATCACCGCTACCCGTATTGTAGGAGAGGCAAGCGCCACAGTCAACCTTGATTTTTCGGCTACATATAACGGAGTGGCCCTTGAGACTGCTTCGTCGGGCAATAATATCCTCGGCTACAGCGACGGCACTCCCATTTCGTCGGCAGACCGCCTTGCCAACGTCACCGAATTCTACAACTACCTCGTTGATAACGGCATCGGCACCAACTGGCTTTTGGAGTCCAACGGCACTCCAATCGCTAACTATTGGTACGCCTTTGAGATGCCGATAACGGTCAGTATGATCGGCGGCATCGTCAGCGTTTCGGGTGCGGGAACAAAGACGATTGAATTTGTTTTGCCGTCTGATGCTGACTTTACGGGAGCAAACGTCTCTTTGACTGAGCAGACCCTCGGCTCTACTCAGATAGTAGGTATCTGTAACTGGTCTTCCTCCTACGTCGAGGAAAACACCGTTGAGGATATACAGCTTGCCTACAAAAACGAGGCTATCACCTCCCTCGCTGACTCTGATATCACCGTCACCAAGACGGCAGGCAGCTCTAACCTGCCCTATATTCAGGAGCGCACCTACAACACCGCTCTGACGGGCGACGTTATGCTTGCTGCCGCAGTATCCGGCACCACCTTCGACGTCACCGCCGACTTCGGTACCTACGACATCGGCCCGTGGTTTGACCTCGATTATACGATGCTCTATAACTACAATAGCGCCAAGACCGACAACCTGCATTACGTGTTGCAGGTGGGCGACCTTGTCATCACAGCCGCCCGCGTT
>JAZTZA010000251.1:0-2146 GCA_045637185.1 Acutalibacteraceae bacterium | reverse complement strand
CACCTTGGACATAAGCCGCTCAAGGTCATAGACGCCGCCCATAGCATTTATCAGTTCGGCACGGTTGACGGGATCGGCAAGCAGTTCTTCAACGCCGTTTTGGCGCGAGATTATAGCGGCAGGGTTGAGCAGGGGCTGCTCAAGCCAAGAACGGATAAGCCTGCGTCCCATAGCGGTGCGGGTCCTGTCCAGCACGTGAATGAGGGAGCCGCGCTGATTGCGCGAGCGCATAGTTTCGGATATTTCAAGGCTGTTCCTTGTTGAAAGGTCGAGCCGCATATACTGCGCTTCGGTATAAAGATTGACGCGGTTGATACTCGCAAGGCCGACACGCTTGGTCTCGTAGAGGTAGTCCAAGGCCGCACCCAATGCCGAAAGCTCGCTTGAGCCCTCGTCGATTCCCAACGAGGACAGCGGCTGTGCGAAATGCTCGCAGACCTTATCCTTGCAGTTGTTAGGGTCAAACTGACTGTCGGTGCGAGTCTCCATACGGCACTTGACACGGGTGGACAAAAACTCGGTCAGCCCCTCGTCGATGGCAGCGATGGCATTGAGCAGCACCTCTGAGGGCTGGAAACGGGCAAGCTCGCCGATAATCTTCGCGGCCAGGCTGTCCCCCTCTACCCGAGTGAGATGAAGTTCACCCGTAGAGGCGTCGACAAAGCAGATGCCCGCGTCGGTGGTATGCTTGCAGACAGCACACAGATAGTTGTTGCGACCCTCCTCGAGCATACAGTCCTCGATGACTGTGCCGGGGGTGATGACACGCACGATGTCGCGCTTGACCAGACCCTTAGTCTTGGCAGGGTCCTCCATCTGCTCGCAGATGGCAACCTTATACCCTCTGTCGACGAGACGGGAGACATAGGTCTCGTAGCTGTGATAGGGAACGCCGCACATAGGCGCCCTCTCGGCAAGGCCGCAGTCACGTCCCGTAAGGGTCAACTCAAGCTCCTTTGACGCAAGGATAGCATCGTCAAAGAACATTTCATAAAAGTCCCCAAGCCGATAGAAGAGGATGGTATCCTCGTTCTCAGCCTTGATCTGCATATACTGTTGCATCATCGGTGACAGTTGAGCCATTGTGCGCCTCCAAAAATTTTTACTCTTTGCTTTTTTACTTCAGTTCTCCTGCCTTAGTGGCATCCCGAGCAGGTAGAGCAGCTGCCCGAGCAGCCTGCGGCAGGCTCGCAGGTATCGGGGTCCTCGCCTGCGATGCAGAGGTCGATGATGGCGTTCATGCGCGAGATGACCTCGTCGATGTCGTTTTTGGCATTGTTGTATGCCTGCATATTTTCGTTGACCATAATGTCGGCATAGACCTTGCGAAGCTCTGCATTAAGGGTCTTGACCTTCTCCTCGTCGTGCTCCTGCTTGGTCATTTCCTCGTCAACCTGCATTTTGATAAGGTTAAATCTGCCGATAAGTGCCTGCAGGCTCTCGTCGGCGTCGTTGGCGTCCTTTGCGGCGTAGAAGGCAAGGTAACGCTTGTCCTGCTGAATTGCCTTGCCAAGCTGGCGTGCGGCTTCGATGATATCCATAGTATTTATCTCCTTTTGTTGATTGTTTGTTAAATTTTTTCGCCCTCGAGCACCCAGTTGAGCGCCTTGGTCACGCGCACATCGGCAAACTGTCCGACCAGCTCCTTTTCGGCACTGAAGGTGATGCCGATGTTGGACGGAGTGCGGCCGAAAACGGTGTCGTCATCGTGGTACTCCTCGCAGAGCACGCGGAAGGTCTTGCCGACGTAGGACGCGGTGCGCTTGGCGGCGATGGCCTCCTGAGTTTTTAGCAATTCTCCCATCCAGCGCGCCTTTTCCTCGTGGGAAACGGGGTCGGGCATTTTGGCGGCAGGTGTGCCCTCGCGGGCCGAGTAGATGAAGGTGAACAGCGAGGTGAACTCCACCTCTTCGATAAGAGAGAGGGTGTCCTCAAACTCCTCGCGTGTCTCGCCGGGGAAGCCGACGATGACGTCGCTGGTCAGGCTGATATCAGGCATCCGCTCTCTTGCGGCGGGGATAAGTTCAAGGTACCTCGCGCGGTCGTAGTGGCGGCTCATTTCCTTGAGCACCCTGTCGTTGCCCGACTGGAAGGGCAGGTGCAGATGCTTGCAGACCTTGTCGCAGTCGCGCATTGCATCAAGCAG
>JAZTZA010000250.1:0-3363 GCA_045637185.1 Acutalibacteraceae bacterium | reverse complement strand
GTCGGAGAACTTGATGTCCTCGCGAAGAGTAAAGTCATAGAAGACTGTACCGTCATCGTTAGCGGTGATCTTCAGATCAGCCGGTCCCTTGTAGGTATAGTCGGTACCGTTGTAGGCGATAGTCTCGCCCTTAATACCATTCATAATGATAGCACCAGTACGGTCACCGGTAAGCAGACTGATAGCAGTCATGCTTGCTACGTCCTGATCGTAAGCAGTCTCCGCAAAGAAGGGGGAGAACTTGCTGCTGAAGGGGCTGTAGCCAACGACAAGCGGGGTATCCTTTTCCTTGTCGCTGTTGTTGTCGGGTTTGCAACCAGCAAACATGCCGAGGCACATAATGATTGCAAGCGCAAGAGCAAGAACCTTTTTCATTTACATCTCTCCTCATAGATAGATTTTTATAAAGACGGGTGATACCCGAATTTACCGTTTTGTCAAGGATTATTGTTACAATGCAAGCATTGCATTGTAACAAAGGGGGCGCCCCCTTTTGTAGCCAAGCTATTCTGTCGGCTCCTTTTTCAAATTATCACAGCGGTAGGTGAAACCCTTCCAGATGCGGCGCATCCACACCGCAAGTGTCGCCACCGCGAGCTTGGACAGAAGGTGGACCACCGAGAGCAGCACCTGACCCTCAAATCCGTTGAGCAGTATAAACACCACCGATCCGACCAGTCCGACCAAGGCGGATATGGCGACCAACAGGCTCCTTGTCGGAAGTTTGAGCACCGTATCGCGATATATGTATTCCCTGAGGGGTTCTCCCCCGAAGGTGAGTCGGCAGGCTCCCCACACCACGCTGAAGAGTGACGCGACCTCCGCCACGTAGGGCAGTATCACATAGAAGGTGTTGGACATACCTGCGGCAGTGTTACAGCCCGACGCAACCGTTACCGCTGAGCAGGCCGCTACCACCGACCACGCAAGGATCAGCATCGACCGCCTGCTTCGGTCAGGATCATCCCATTTGTAATGGTTGCCGAAGTACTCATACTTACCTGCCGCATTGAGCTTAAAGTCGTTGAGATAGCTTCGGCGGTGTTCCCTTTTCTTCTTTGCCATATAAAACAAAACTCTCTTACACTACGCCAAAACCAGCTTGTCTGGTAAGACAGGCTGTGGTTTTTGCTGTTATTACTACTTTTATATCACAAATAACTACAATTTGCAATAGTTTGATTATCATCTTCTAAGATTTTTGATACGATTTTAACAAAAAATCCCTATGAAGTGGACATTTTTGCGATTTTAGGGTACAGGTTTCACATTCAAAACCTTTGACACAAACAAAGAAGCAGTCCCTCGGGCTGTTTTGCCCAAGAGACTGCCTTTCTTATTTCAAAAACACGTCGCACATATGCTGATAGTCTTCAAAACCGTAGCAGAGGTTATCTTTTGAATGGCTGTCGCTTGACAACACGAGCCTGCCGCCATTTTCCCTTATTGTATCGATCCAAGCCTGCGAGGGATAGGGGCGAGACATATAGCCACGCGACATTCCGCCCGTGTTCACCTCAAAGGGTACCGAGTGGGTCAGCAGGGCGTTTAACGCCGACTCTGCCGCCTCGCGATATCGCTCCGACTGCTCGTCAAAAAGCTTTCCATCGCGGTTGAACTTCGAAATAAGGTCGAAGTGGCCGATGATATCGGCACTCGTCTTTTCAACCACCTGCGACACCGTCTTGAAATACTCCTCGACGATGCAATAGATATCGCCGCTAAAATACTTTTCGGCCGCCTTGACAAGTATCTCGGGGCTTTCGTCAATGGGGATGTAGTCCTCCCCCACCCTTATGTAATGCACCGAGCCGATGACGTAATCGTAGTCATCGGTCGGCTCATCGGAATAAAAGTCCTGCTCAATTCCGCAAAGCACCCTGATCTTGTCCTTATATTTCTCCTTGAGATCGGCAATGGTGCGGCGATACTCCCCTGCTCTTTCGCGTGGCATACAGTAGCTTTCATCAAAGGCGGTGTATGAGTGGTCGGAAAAACCGATGGCGGTCATACCCTTTTCGATAGCGGCGAGCACCATTTCCTCAGGGGTGTTCTTGCCGTCGCTGAAGAGGGTGTGAAGGTGAAAATCCGAGCGGATCATTTGGTCATCTTCTCCTGCTTGACCTTGTGATCGATAACATGACGGGAGGCAAGCTCCTTGTGGATGTCCTCAAGGCTGATGCCCGCTTCGATCATAAGCACCATTACGTGATAGGCAAGGTCTGCGATCTCATATATGGTTTCGGCCTTGTCCTCCGACTTAGCGGCGATGATGACCTCGGTGCTCTCCTCGCCCACCTTCTTGAGTATCTTATCAAGACCCTTTTCAAAGAGATAGGTGGTGTAGGAGCCCTCCTTCTTGTCGGTCTTTCTGCCCTTGATGAGCTCCATCAGGCCCTCGTAAGAAAACTCGTGCCTGTCTTCGCTTTGGAAAAGAGGATTTTCAAAGCAGGAGAAGGTGCCCTTGTGGCAGGCAGGGCCGTCAGGCTCGACCACGACGACGAGCGCGTCGTTATCGCAATCGGCGGTTATGGACACGATGTGCTGATAGTTTCCGCTTGTGTCACCCTTGAGCCACAGCTTCTGACGGGAAGGGCTTCAGAAGCAAGTCAGCTCCTTCTCAAGCGAGATCTGCAGGCTTTCCCTGTTCATATATGCGAGGGTAAGTACCCTCTTTGTGACCGAGTCCACCACTATGGCGGGAATCAGTCCATTTTCGTCAAATTTAAGCTGGTCAATGTTTATCATATCGTTATCTCCTTACCGAAAGGTTGGCCTCGGCCATTGCGTTTTTGAGGTCGGATATCTTTACTTCGCCGAAATGGAAGATGGATGCGGCAAGTCCTGCATCAACCTTGGGAAGCCGCTCAAAGAGGGTGATGAAATCCTCGATCTTGCCCGCTCCGCCCGATGCGATGACGGGAACCGACACGGCGTTGCAGACTGCCTCGAGCATTTCAAGGTCGAAGCCGTTTTTGACTCCGTCGGTGTCAATGGAGTTGACGACTACCTCGCCTGCTCCGTTGGAAACGCATCGCTTTATCCATTCGATCGCCTCGATGCCGGTGTTTTCTCTGCCGCCCTTGGCAAAGACGCGGAAGACGCCGTCTACACGGCTGACGTCTACCGAGAGCACTACGCATTGGTTTCCGTAGCGTTTGGCGGCTTCTCCGATGAGAGCAGGATTGCGGATCGCGCCCGAATTGACGCTGACCTTATCCGCGCCGCATTTGAGTACGCGGTCAAAATCATCCACGGTGGTAATACCGCCGCCTACCGTCAGCGGAATAAACACGTGCTGTGCCACTTCGCGTAAGACATCGGTAAATAATTGCCGCGAATCGCTGGATGCCGTAATATCGT
>JAZTZA010000249.1:0-3541 GCA_045637185.1 Acutalibacteraceae bacterium | reverse complement strand
GCAATCTGTGCCTGAGCGCTTGCATAGCTCTTGACATAGTTGGCGGTGTCAAAGTTACCGCCTCGGTTACGCGCGTTGGTATAATTTTTCTCGACCTTTATCTCCATAAGGGTCAGCGAAGAATTGATCGCGCCCATAAAGGTCAGCAGGTCCTCGATAGATGTGCTGTCGATGAAATAAACGCAGACCGACCCGTCGTTTCTCTTTGAGCGTTTAGGGGTAAAGCCGTTATCGGCAAGCAGTTGGCAAAGGGTGTCCGCCGAATTCTCATCAGGCATCAAAAAGTCAAGCCGATAGTTCTTTTTCGGGTCGACCATATGTCCGCAGGACAAAAAGACACCCCTGATAAAAGCGGCCACACAGCAGGGCTTGCATATGTGTTCCATATCTATCATCCTGCCTGCCTTCAGGCTGTCACAAACAGCCTCGGAGCGCAGAGTAACGGTATACAGCTTTCCGTTTGCCGATACCTTTGTTTCACATTCCTGATTATATAGTTTGGATAATCTCGATGCGGCAAGCATAGCGGTATCGGCCTGCTCGGTGCGCAGGACGACCCGTCCGTCCGATAAGGCCTTGAGCGCAACGCTCAGTCCCATACCGACGGCACGAAGACAGCATTTATGTGTTTTTATAACGGCAAGCTCCGACTTTACTTCATTACAAAACGACATATCTTCTCTCCAAACCTCTTGTCAACGGTCGGGCGGCCGCTACTTGTTGATATCGCGGTGGTTGACCGTAACGTTATAACCCGATTCAATCAGGTGCTCCGATATTGCTCGGGCAAAGGACACCGAACGGTGATGTCCTCCCGTGCAACAAAACGCAATCACTACCTGTGACTTTCCCTCTCTTATGTACAAAGGCAAAGTGTAGTCGAGCAGGTCTTTTATCTTATCGAAAATTGCGCGCGCCTCTTCACTCTCAAAAACGAAGTTGTATACCTCGTCGTCAAGCCCCGTTTTACTTTTCAGTTCCTTGATATAGAAGGGGTTGGGCAGGCATCGCACGTCAAAGCAACAGTCGGCGTAATTAAAGCTTCCGTGCTTGGTTCCGTAGGATACGCAAAGTATGTTGAGTCCGTTTTTGGGCTTGTTGAGGAAGATAGTGCCTATCTGCTCCTTGAGCTCCGCAGGTGACATATGGGACGTATCGAGGAAGAAGTCGGCAAGGTCGCGTATCGGGGTGATGAGGGTGCGCTCCGACGCTATTGCATCGGTCAAAATGCCCTTGCAGTTGTCGAGCAGAGGATGCTTGCGGCGTGTTTCTTTGTATCGGGACAGGAGGACGTTGTCCTCGGCGTCCAAAAACAGCACCTGACAGTTGATATCCCCGTCACGAAGCGCACGCAATTCCTCTCCAAGTTTGGAATAAAACTCGCCGCTTCTTATGTCCACACCAAAGGCAACCTTGTCGGCGGTTGTGTTTGTATTCAGGAACAGATTGGTAAATTCCTTTATCAGCGCGGGCGGCACATTGTCAACGCAGTAGTAGCCGATATCCTCAAGCGCGTCCATAGCACGCGACTTGCCCGAGCCCGACATTCCCGTTACGATCAGAAATCTCATTTTACTCTCCTATGATCTTTATCTCACATTCAAGGGTAACGCCGTGGGTCATAAAGACCTCCTGCTTCACCTTTTCGATAAGCCGCTTCAGGTCAAAGCAGGTCGCGTCGCCCGTGTTGATAATAAATCCCGAATGCTTCTCGCTGACCTGAGCGCCGCCTACCGAGCAACCTTTAAGTCCGCACTCCTCAATAAGCGCGGCAGCATAGTACCCCTGAGGACGCTTGAAAACACTGCCTGCGCTGGGGTATTCCAAAGGCTGTTTACTCCTTCTGCGGTTCATAAGATCATCCATTTTCTCACGGATCTCCGCCTGAGCGGCAGGCACAAGCCTGAAGGTCGCGTCAAGCAGTATCTCATCGGAGTCGGCGAGCCGGCTGTGTCTATAACTTAAATCAAGTTCATCGGCTGAGTAGGTGACGATCTCCCCGTCGGCCTTCATACAGGTACAGGAGATCAGGGTGTCCTTTACCTCTCCGCCGTATGCGCCTGCATTCATATATACCGCGCCGCCCACCGAGCCGGGAATTCCCCAAAGGCACTCGACACCGCTGAGCGAATTTTCCAACGCAAAGGAGCACAGGGTAGCAAGCTTTACCCCTGCGGCACAGCGGACATCGACGGCGCTGACAAGCTGAGGCTCGTCGGTCAGCGATGCCGTTGACATCACAACTCCGCGATAGCCAAGGTCGGAAAACACAACGTTAGAGCCGTTGCCTATCACCGTAAAAGGCACAGCTTCACTTTCGCATATCTGACGGCAGGCAGATATCTGCTCAACCGTTTTCGGTACCACATAAAAGTCCGCAGGACCGCCAATATTAAAACTGGTATGCTTGCGCATAGGCTCGTCGGTCAGATAATAAAGACCCGCCTCGTCCAGTTTTTCCTTTATGACCGTTCTATCCACTTACAGCACCCTCCGTTAATGAAAATGCAAAACCTATCAGGTCATTAGACCTTCGTCAATACCCAGCTTCTTGAGAAGCTCCAAAGCGGCGTTATAACCCATCTTCTTCTGTCGGTTGTTCATAGCGGCAACCTCGATAATAACCGCGAGGTTGCGTCCCGGTTTGACGGGAATGGTCAAGGACGGCACGGTAATTCCGAGCAGCTCCATCGTTTCGCCGTCGACTCCCATTCGGTCGTATATCTTCTCGGAGTCCCAAGGCTCCATATTTATGACCATGTCGATCTTCTCGGTCTGCTTTACGGCACCCATACCGAAGATGCGTCGGGCATTGATAATGCCGATACCGCGAAGCTCGATAAAGTGGCGGATGTTTTCGGGAGAGGTTCCGACCAAGGTCTTATTGGAGACCTTCCTGATCTCAACGGCATCGTCGGCAATAAGTCGGTGGCCGCGCTTGACAAGCTCGATGGCCGTCTCGCTCTTACCAACTCCGCTCTCGCCTATGATAAGCAGGCCCTCGCCGTATACCTCGACAAGCACTCCGTGACGGGTGATGCGCGGCGCAAGCTCAACGTTCAAAAATGAGATAAGTCCAGCCATAAAGCTCGACGTAGCATCGTCGGTGCGCATCAATGGTACGGCGTACTGCTCGCAAAATGCCTTCATCCGCTCGGGGATCTCAAGAGAACGGGTTATAATAATTCCCGCAGGCTTAAGCGCGACAAACTTTTCGAGCGCGTCGCCTGTCTCAGAATCAACGTGGCACAAAAACTCCATCTCGGTCTTGCCCAAGATCTGCAATCGGGTACTGTCAAAAAACTCAAAGAAACCAGCAAGCTGCAGACCCGGTCGGTTGACATCGGCAGAAGAAATACGTATATCTTCGGCGGCCGACGGCATATAGACCGATTCGAGCGAAAACTCGTTTATAATTTTATCCAAGGATACAGAAAAGTTACTGTGCATTACTACACCCCACCCTGTTTTAATTATTCATAGTTATTATATAACAATATTATAAAAAAGTAAATCCCCAAAGAAATTTGACATTTTTGCC